>NC_021237.1:0-122500 GCF_000397205.1 Pseudomonas protegens CHA0 | reverse complement strand
TGCCTCAAGGCGTCCACAGCCTCGACCCGCATCCCCAATACACGCTGCAGAACCTCTGCAGTATGTTCGCCCAATAGAGGAGGGGCGTTACGGTACTCAACGGGGGTTTGCGAAAGACGAATCGGGCTAGCCACCTGAGGCACCATCCCAGCCAACGCGTGTGGCAGCTCCACAGCCAGGCCTCGAGCCACGACCTGTGGATCAGCAAACACCTGCGCCAAATCATTGATCGGCCCACAAGGCACCCCAGCCAGCTCCAGCTGGCTCACCCACTCCGCCGTAGTCTTGAACACCGTGGCCTGGCGAATCAGCGGAATCAGCACCGCCCGATTGGCCACCCGCAGCTTGTTAGTGGCAAACCGAGGATCGTCCGCCCACTGCGGCTGACCCGCTACCTCGGCAAACTTGCGAAACTGCCCGTCATTACCCACGGTAAGGATGAAGTCGCCATCCGCCGTCGGAAAATCCTGATAGGGCACTATATTAGGGTGCGCATTACCCAAACGCTTGGGAGCGACCCCTGTGGTCAGATAGTTCATGGCCTGGTTGGCCAGGCAAGCGACCTGCACATCCAGCAATGCCATATCGATGTGCTGACCACCGCCCCCCTGATCTCGATGAGCCAGGGCCGCCAGAATCGCCACAGTGGAGTAGAGCCCGGTAAGGATGTCGGTCAAGGCCACACCCACTTTTACCGGCCCAGCCCCCTCATCACCCTCAGGTCGCCCAGTCAGGCTCATCAGACCACCCAAGCCCTGGATCATGAAGTCATAACCCGCGCGCTTGGCATAGGGCCCGGTCTGACCAAAACCGGTGATAGAGCAATAGATCAGCCGCGGATTGACGGCCTTGAGCGACTGATAGTCCAGACCGTAAGCCGCCAGCCCACCTACCTTGAAGTTCTCGATGACGATATCCGACTTGGCAGCCAGCTCACGCACCAACTGCTGCCCCTCAGGGCGCGTGAAGTCGATGGTCACTGACTGCTTGTTACGGTTGGCCGACAGGTAATAGGCAGCCTCCGTGGTGTTCTCGCCATAGGCATCTTTAAGGAAGGGCGGCCCCCAGGCGCGTGTATCGTCACCATTACCCGGACGCTCGACCTTGATGACCTCGGCCCCCAGGTCCGCAAGGATCTGCCCGGACCAAGGCCCGGCCAGTACCCGCGATAAATCCAGTACCCGCAGATGCGATAACGCGCCCATGGTCGCTCTCCTATTAATAGAACGCCTGGATACCGGTTTGTGCACGCCCGAGAATCAGCGCATGCACGTCGTGAGTACCTTCGTAGGTGTTGACCACTTCCAGGTTCACCAGGTGACGAGCAATACCGAACTCATCGGAGATCCCGTTGCCGCCCAGCATGTCACGGGCCATGCGCGCGATATCCAGGGACTTGCCGCAGGAGTTGCGCTTCATGATCGAGGTGATTTCCACCGCCGCAGTCCCTTCATCCTTCATCCGCCCCAGGCGCAGGCAGCCCTGGAGGGCGAGGGTGATTTCGGTCTGCATGTCCGCCAGCTTCTTCTGGATCAGTTGGGTTGCCGCCAGAGGACGACCGAACTGCTGGCGATCAAGGGTGTATTGACGTGCGGTGTGCCAGCAGAACTCCGCAGCCCCCAAGGCGCCCCAGGAGATGCCGTAACGCGCCGAGTTCAAGCAGGTAAAAGGTCCTTTGAGCCCACGCACATCCGGGAAGATGTTCTCTTCCGGCACGAACACGTTGTCCATGACGATTTCGCCGGTGATCGAGGCCCGCAGGCCGACCTTGCCGTGAATCGCTGGTGCACTCAGGCCCTTCCAGCCTTTCTCCAGGACAAAGCCACGAATGTCGCCGGCATCATCCTTGGCCCAAACCACGAATACATCAGCAATCGGGCTGTTGGTGATCCACATCTTGCTACCAGTCAGGCTGTAGCCACCGTCCACTTTGCGTGCACGAGTAATCATCGCACCCGGGTCAGATCCATGGTTCGGTTCGGTCAGACCAAAGCAGCCAATCCATTCGCCGGACGCCAGTTTCGGCAGGTACTTCTGCTTTTGCGCCTCGGTACCAAACTCGTTGATCGGCACCATCACCAAGGACGACTGCACACTCATCATCGAGCGGTAGCCGGAGTCCACTCGCTCCACTTCACGAGCGATCAGGCCATAGCACACATAGTTAAGGCCGCTGCCGCCGTACTGCTCAGGAATGGTAGCGCCCAACAGGCCGACTTCACCCATTTCCCGGAAGATGGCCGGGTCGGTCTTCTCATGGCGGAAAGCTTCCAGAACCCGTGGTGCCAGCTTGTCTTGAGCGAACTGCTCGGCACTGTCGCGGACCATGCGTTCTTCTTCGGTGAGTTGCTGGTCCAGCAGAAGGGGATCGATCCAGTTGAAGCTTGCTTTACCGCCCATGAGTGAATCCTCGTGAAGTAGGTCAACTATCGTGGAACACGATCCTAGGCCTACGGTGCGCCCCCAGGCAAACGAGGATTTCGCATAGTTTTGTGCTAATTTCTCACTTCGTAATGGCCTAAACCGCCTTTTACAGCATCTATTAGTGAGATTGCCGTACATGCGCAGAAAGATCCCCAGTACCACCGCCTTAATCAGCTTCGAAGCCGCGGCACGTCATGAGAGCTTTACCAAGGCAGCCCAAGAGCTTTCCCTGACCCAGGGTGCGGTCTGCCGACAGATCGCCAGCCTTGAAGAGTTCCTCGGGCTGGAACTTTTCCGGCGTTCACGACGGGGCGTCAAGCTCACTGAGGCCGGGCTGTCCTACAGCCGCCGGGTCGCCACACAACTGGACGCAGTGGAGCGCGACACACTTTCAGTGATGGGCCAGCAGGGGGCCAACGTCATCGAACTGGCGGTGGTTCCGACCTTCGGGACGCAGTGGTTATTGCCACGCCTGAAGGACTTCCAGCAGCAGCACCCCGAAGTCACGGTCAACCTGACCAACCGCACGCGCCCCTTCCTCTTTGCCGACACCCCCTTCGACGCCGCCATCTACTTTGGCGACGCCGATTGGTCGGGTACCCAGTCTCACCGGCTGATGGGCGAAAACCCGATGCCGGTGTGCAGCCCGGCAATGCTCGGCAAGCAGCAAGAGTTGAGCGCCGAGGCCATAGCCGAACTGCCCCTGCTGCAGCAGACCACGCGGCCTTATGCCTGGCGGCAATGGTTCAACTCACAGCAGCTGAATATCCCCCGCGACATGACAGGTCCGCGCTACGAGCTATTCTCCATGCTCGCCCAGGCCGCCATGCACGACATGGGTATCGCCTTGATTCCGCCCTTCCTTATCCAGCGCGAGCTGGCCGAAAAACGCTTGGTCATTGCCAACCCCCAGGCACTCTCGAGCATCAAGGCGTATTACCTGATGATTCCCGAACGCAAAGTGGAATCGGCCTCTTTACGGGCTTTTCGCGACTGGCTGGTGAACCAGGCAAACAGCTACAACCTTGAAAAATAAAGGCTCACAACCAATAGCTGACCCCGTAGTCAAATAAATCAGAACCCTACAGATATAACTATTTGTCGCATTTTCACAGACTGTACCGACACCTTGAACAATCGTTCTACAAGCGCCTAACCACGCGGCTTGTAGGGTTTATTCAAGGGCAATGTAAGACTATTCATGTCACGGATGAGAAAAATCTTATTTTCCATAGCAAAGCCTTGAAAGGCACGGCTTACAAGGCTTTAACCTGGTACGTTGCGACATTCGGTCACGGGGTGACTTGTAGTTAATTTTCCGTCACTAGTCAGAATCCCTTGAAGGCCTCAAAGTTCGCCTGCAAAATGCCGCGCCCCGCTGTGATTTCAGCGGGATCGTGCTGATCGGCCGCCCCAGCCGCACCCTCCGAAGTGCGCTGGCCTTCTAAGAAAGATCGAAAGCAATAAGATCAAGCAGGAGATTTGACGTGCACATTGGTGTTCCTCTCGAAACCCAGACGGGTGAAACACGGGTTGCTGCAACCCCGGAAACCATCAAGAAGCTGATCGGCCAGGGTCATAAAGTCACTGTGCAAAGCGGCGCCGGCATTAACGCCAGCGTGGTCGACAGTGCCTATGAAGCGGCAGGGGCAACCATTGGCAACGCCAACGATGCCTTTGGCGCCGAGCTGATTCTCAAGGTCGTGGCGCCCAGCGACAGCGAACTGGCGCTGATCAAGAGCGGCACCGTACTGGTGGGCATGCTCAATCCGTTCAGCAATGAAACCATCGCCAAGCTGGCCGAGCGCGGGATCACCGCCTTCGCCCTGGAGGCCGCACCCCGCACCTCCCGGGCCCAGAGCCTGGACGTGCTGTCGTCCCAGGCCAACATCGCCGGCTACAAGGCCGTGCTGCTGGCTGCCCACTACTATCCGCGCTTCATGCCGATGCTGATGACCGCCGCCGGAACGGTGAAGGCTGCCCGGGTGCTGATTCTCGGCGCCGGTGTTGCCGGCCTGCAGGCCATCGCCACGGCCAAGCGCCTGGGTGCGGTGATCGAAGCTTCGGACGTGCGTCCGGCAGTGAAGGAGCAGATCGAATCCCTGGGCGCCAAATTCGTCGACGTGCCTTACGAGACTGACGAAGAGCGCGAGTGCGCCGTCGGTGTCGGCGGTTACGCGCGCCCCATGCCGGCCAGCTGGATGCAGCGCCAGGCTCAGGCCGTGCACGAACGCGCCAAACAGGCCGATATCGTCATCACCACCGCGCTGATTCCGGGCCGCAAGGCACCAACCCTGCTGAGCGCCGATACCGTGGCCCAGATGAAGCCCGGTTCGGTGGTCATCGACCTGGCAGCCGCTCAGGGCGGCAACTGCCCACTGACTGTGGCTGACCAGGTCGTAGTCGAGCACGGCGTGACCATCGTCGGCCCGACCAATCTGGCCGGGGCAGTGGCTGCCGACGCCTCGGCGCTGTACGCCCGCAACCTGCTGGACTTCCTGAAGCTTGTCTTCACCAAAGAAGGGCAGTTCGAAGTCAACCTCGAAGACGACATCGTCGCCGCGTGCCTGATGTGCCGCGACGGCCAAGTCATCCGCAAAAACGCCTAAGCAGGGATTCAGACGATGGAAGAGCTTATCTCCCCCGGTATCTACAACCTGATCATCTTCGTGCTGGCGATCTATGTCGGTTACCACGTGGTCTGGAACGTTACACCCGCACTGCACACCCCCCTGATGGCAGTGACCAACGCCATTTCCGCCATCGTCATCGTCGGCGCCATGCTGGCTGCCGCCCTGACCGTGACCCCGTTGGGCAAGACCATGGGCACCCTGGCCGTGGCCCTGGCTGCGGTCAATGTGTTCGGCGGCTTCCTGGTCACCCGTCGCATGCTGGAAATGTTCAAGAAGAAAGCGCCCAAAGCCGTGAAAGAAGAGGTGCAGAAATAATGAGCATGAACCTGGTAACAACCCTCTATCTGATCGCCTCGGTGTGCTTTATCCAGGCGCTCAAGGGCCTTTCGCACCCGACCACGTCCCGACGCGGCAACCTGTTCGGCATGCTGGGCATGGCCCTGGCAGTACTGACCACCGTTGGCCTCATTTATAAGCTCGGCGCAGAACTGGCCACCGCTGGCATCGGCTACGTCATCGTTGGCCTGCTGATCGGCGGCACCGCCGGCTCGATCATGGCCAAGCGCGTCGAGATGACCAAGATGCCGGAGCTGGTGGCCTTCATGCACAGCATGATCGGCCTGGCCGCGGTGTTCATCGCCATTGCCGCCGTGGTTGAGCCGCAGTCCCTGGGCATCGTCAAGCACCTGGGCGACGCGATCCCCGCCGGTAACCGCCTGGAGCTGTTCCTTGGCGCAGCCATCGGTGCCATCACCTTCTCCGGTTCGGTGATCGCCTTCGGCAAGCTGTCGGGCAAGTACAAGTTCCGCCTGTTCCAAGGCGCACCAGTACAGTTCGCCGGGCAGCACAAGCTCAACCTGGTACTGGGCCTGGCCACCCTCGGCCTGGGCGTGACCTTCATGGTCACCGGCAACCTCGGTGCTTTTGCCCTGATGCTGGCCCTGGCCTTCGTCATGGGCGTGCTGATCATCATCCCGATCGGCGGTGCCGACATGCCAGTAGTAGTGTCGATGCTCAACAGCTACTCGGGCTGGGCGGCAGCAGGGATCGGTTTTTCCCTGAACAACTCGATGCTGATCATCGCCGGCTCCCTGGTGGGCTCCAGCGGTGCAATCCTCTCCTACATCATGTGCAAGGCGATGAACCGTTCGTTCTTCAACGTGCTGCTGGGCGGTTTCGGCAACACAGCCGATGCCGGCGGCCCGGCAGGTTCGAAGGAAGCACGCCCAGTGAAATCCGGTTCGGCCGACGATGCGACCTTCCTGCTGACCAACGCCGATACCGTGATCATTGTTCCCGGCTACGGCCTGGCGGTGGCACGCGCCCAGCACGCGCTGAAAGAGCTGACCGAGAAGCTGACCCACCGCGGCGTGACCGTGAAATACGCGATCCACCCGGTAGCGGGGCGCATGCCCGGCCACATGAACGTCTTGCTGGCCGAAGCCGAAGTGCCTTACGACCAGGTGTTCGAGATGGAAGACATCAACTCCGAGTTCGGCCAGGCCGACGTGGTGCTGGTGCTGGGTGCCAACGACGTGGTCAACCCGGCGGCGAAGAACGATCCGAAGTCGCCGATTGCCGGCATGCCGATTCTCGAAGCCTTCAAGGCCAAGACCATCATCGTCAACAAGCGCTCCATGGCCAGCGGCTATGCCGGCCTGGACAACGAACTGTTCTACCTGGACAAGACCATGATGGTCTTCGGCGACGCCAAGAAGGTCATCGAAGACATGGTCAAAGCCGTCGAATAAAGCTGCTGTAGCGCAATACCCAAAACCTCAGCCTTTAGTAGGCTGGGGTTTTTTATTTACTCCATAAAGCCGACAGAAGGCTCTAGATCAGGGCCTTTCATTCGACCTTTGTCGCGCGGTGTTTTTTTTTGAAATCACTAGACTGCGCTTCTTGCTTCCGTTGCCCGAGATAACAATCCATGTACCGTGATCGTATCCGCTTGCCTTCGTTGTTGGATAAGGTGATGAGCGCCGCTGACGCTGCCGCTCTGATTGAGGACGGCATGACCGTCGGCATGAGCGGCTTCACCCGCGCCGGTGAAGCCAAGGCCGTGCCCCATGCCCTGGCCGAACGGGCCAAGGTAACGCCACTGAAAATCAGCCTGATGACCGGCGCCAGCCTGGGCAACGACCTGGACAAGCAGCTCACCGAAGCTGGCGTGCTGGCCCGGCGCATGCCGTTCCAGGTGGACAGCACCCTGCGCAAGGCGATCAACGCCGGCGAAGTGATGTTCATCGACCAGCACCTGTCGGAAACCGTCGAACAACTTCGTAACCAGCAGCTCAAGCTGCCGGACATTGCAGTGATCGAGGCTGTCGCCATCACTGAACAGGGCCATATCGTGCCGACCACCTCGGTGGGCAACTCCGCCAGCTTCGCGATCTTCGCCAAGCAGGTGATCGTCGAGATCAACCTGGCGCACAACCCGAACCTGGAAGGCCTGCACGACATCTATATCCCGACCTATCGACCGACCCGTACACCGATTCCCCTGGTGAAGGTCGACGATCGCATCGGCAGCACGGCGATTCCGATCCCTGCGGACAAGATCGTCGCCATCGTCATCACTAATCAGTCGGATTCGCCGTCCACGGTTTCCACCCCGGACAGCGAGACCCAGGGCATCGCCAACCACCTGATCGACTTTCTCAAGCAGGAAGTGGATGCCGGGCGCATGAGCAACAAGCTCGGCCCGCTGCAGGCCGGTATCGGCAACATCGCCAACGCGGTGATGTGCGGCCTGATCGAGTCGCCATTCGAGAACCTGACCATGTACTCCGAAGTACTGCAGGACTCGACCTTCGACCTGATCGACGCCGGTAAGCTCAGCTTCGCCTCGGGCAGCTCCATCACCCTGTCGAGCCGGCGCAACGCCGACGTGTTCGGCAACCTGGAACGCTACAAGGACAAGCTGGTGCTGCGTCCGCAGGAGATCTCCAACCACCCGGAAGTGGTGCGCCGCCTGGGTATCATCGGCATCAACACCGCGCTGGAGTTCGATATCTACGGCAACGTCAACTCCACCCACGTCTGCGGCACGCGGATGATGAACGGCATCGGCGGCTCCGGCGACTTCGCCCGCAACGCACACCTGGCGATCTTCGTCACCAAGTCGATCGCCAAGGGCGGGGCGATTTCCAGCGTGGTGCCGATGGTCAGCCACGTGGACCACACCGAGCATGACGTCGACATCCTGGTGACCGAGATCGGCCTGGCGGACCTGCGCGGCCTGGCGCCGCGGGAGCGGGCCCGGGTGATCATCGACAACTGTGTGCATCCTTCCTACCGCGACGCACTGAATGACTACTTCACCAAGGCCTGCGCCTTGGGTGGTCACACGCCGCATATCTTGCGTGATGCCCTGAGCTGGCACATCAACCTGGAAGAAACCGGGAAAATGCTCGTCGAGTGATTGATACAGTTGGCAGCTGACGCAAACACAGTTTCGTCAGCTCGCCGGCCGCTCGCCAGGGACCACCAAAAACTGTACTGCTGTACCGGTATTTTCCCCGCCTAAAACCACTTGCCTCCCATCAAAAAGCACCGAAATGCACCATAAAGGTGCTGACAGGTACAGTTGCGCCTTTTCCGAACAGTACAGCCCCTATAAACAGTTAACTGGTCCTTCACAATACAGGTGAACTGTATCTACAGAGTCTTGCGCAGGAAGAGGATCATGGGCACCAGTTAAACCACTACCTGATCCCGCCACAAGCGGAAGGATGTCAACCATGGAACGTACACTCAGTTCCGAACTGTTCTTCGAAGATAAAGCTGAAAAAACCCAGGCCTCCCTGCCTCTGCGCGTTATCGCCAACCTGATGCTGTGGCAGCGCCGCATCTCCAGCCGCCATCAACTGGCTCGCCTGGATTCGCGTCTGCTGGCCGATGCCGGGATCAGCGAAGCACAACGCTACGAAGAGCTGAGCAAGCCGTTCTGGCGCTAACTCAGCGTCGCTGGCCCTGACCCACCGGGTCCACCGCCAGCACCCCGAATTGCACACAACAAGACCCGTCGCGGGAAACCGCGACGGGTCTTGTCGTTCTGGCCGCGGAAAACGCGCGACACAGCTGAAATACAGCCCGCTTCATCGTGACAGGTACAGTTTTATAAAACATAACAATTAACAAGTACAATTTAGCTCGAGTGTATCTGTATCACCGCATCGAACCGCCGCACCATGAGGTTGCAGCCAGCTCATCGCTCGGCTGCTCACGGAGGCAAGCATCATGCACTCGTCCCCTGGCACCCACCTTCACTGCACGCTCTTCAAGCGCTGGCTCACAGCGCTCGCCAACACACGGGAGCGGGCCCGCACCCGTCACTTGCTGGCACAAATGGATGAACGACAACTCTCGGACAGCGGCATCAGCCACAGCGATCGGGCAGCGGAACTGCACAAACCCTTTTGGCGCTGAGGCCTGCCGCAACGCTGTGCGAATGGGGCCGCTGAGCCTAATATCTGAGGCGACGTGGCGATTTTCATTCGAACTGCGTCAGAGCAATCAGACACAGCACCTCGCAGTGGCTGCCCGGCGTCTCACTCAGCGCCCTTAAATTGTCTGTTCATTCACAGGAGTTACCCATGTCCCGTCTCCGCCTGCTCAGCGCCGCCGCCCTGCTGGCCCTGGCTGCCAATGCCCACGCCACCAGCCTGATCGTGACCACCGACGCCATTGTCGGCGCGCTCAAGGCCACCACCGACGCCACCTCCGATGCCACTTCTTCCCTGCGTGACAACAAGATTGTCCGTGCCGCCCGGGATGATGCCGCCAGTTTCGTCGCCACCGACGGCGCCATTCGCGGGGTAAAACTGGAAAGCGCATTTGCCCACATTCGCCAGCAAGCGCCTCAGTTGCAGGCCTCTGATGCACAGCTGGCCCAGGCCATCCTGGCAATCTGAAGCGTCTCGGTTTCAGGTGCCCCGGCGCACCTGAAACCCTCTGCGCTGGTCCTCCAAGGGGCATTGCGCTAGCCTTGGCGCTGGTTTTCAGCTGTCGAGACTCTTGGGTTTGTTCCGTATTTCGCTTTCCGCTCCCGTATTGATCGCCGCCTGTTGGGCCGGTTCGGTGCAGGCATTCGACCTCACCACCCAAAGCCTGGTTGTCACCGTCTATGCGACAGGCCAGGTGACCTCGGCGCCCTTCGACCATAAACTGCTGCTTGCTGCCCAGGATGACGCCGCTGCCTTCGTGGCAACCGACGGCCAACTGCGCGGCGCCCGCCTGGAGTCTGCGCTGGAATACCTGCGCCAGGACCCGGCAAAACTTCATGCCAGCGACCTTGAACTGGCGCAGGCAATTCTCGTCCAATAACCATCCCTGTTCTTCCGGAGTCGTTCCATGCGTAGCCCGCTGATTGCCGCCACCCTTGGCCTGCTGTTGTTGGCCGACGTGGCCCAGGCACACACCCTGGTGGCCACCAGTAACATCATCGTCCGCGCCTCCGGCCGCACGATCGATTTCACCTCGGACACCACCACTTCGATCCGTGACTCCAAAGTCGTGCGCGAAGCCCACGACGATGCCGCCAGCTTCGTCGCCAGCAACGGTGATATCCGCGGCGCGCAACTTGAAGCGGCGTTCAATGCCCTGCGCACGCAGCTGCCAGAAGCCCGCGACGCCAGCGACCAGGTGCTTGCCGAAGCCATCCTGGCCCTGTGAAACCACTCCTAGCCTGGCTGCTGGCCGGGACCCTGGGGCTGCTCTGCGGCACCGCCCAGGCCGACCTGCAACTGCGCCTCAAGACCGATGGCTTGAGCCCGGCGCAGCAACACGCCAGCCAGGCACTGCTGGATGAAGCGATGCAGGCGTTGCCGCCGCGTTTCATCCAGCAACTGGATCGCACCATTGATGTCGGCTGGACCGACCGAATGCCCGACAACGCCTATGGCGAGGCATCCCTGGTGTCGGAACTGGACCTCAACCGCGCCTTGCTGCCCAGCCTGACCGACGGCTCCGCCGCCACCCAGAAGACCAGCCGCCCCCATGGCACCGTGCGCCGGGAAATGCTCGCCACGGTACTCCATGAACTGACCCACATTTATGATCGCGCGCGTTTGTGGCCCGGTGCCGAGCGCAGCCTGATCCAGCGCTGCACTCGCAAGAACAGCACCTCCGGGCTGATCGGCCTGCCGGATGAGTGTCGCGGCCAGAATGACCGGCGCTTCACCCTCAGCGATGATCCACGGCTGCTGGATCTGGCCGGTTGGCCGCAATACGTCGGCCGCCGTGGCGAACGCGAGCAGCACAACCGTCAGGTCGCCCGCAGCCCGGACATCTACGAGATCACCAACCCGAAGGAATTCGTCGCGGTGAACATGGAGTACTTCCTTCTCGATCCGAGCTACGCCTGCCGCCGCCCGGCGCTGTACCGCTATTACCAGGAACATTTCGGCTGGGCGCCGGCCACCAAGGACAGCTGCGCCAAGTCCTTCGCCTTCCTCAACGCCGGCAACGACTTCGCCAAGACGCCCCTGGGGCAGGTGGACCCGGAGCGGGTCTACGCGGTGGACTACCTGCTGGCCGAAGCCAACCAGAACTGGGTCAGCCGCTGGGGCCACAGCATGCTGCGCCTGGTGATCTGCGCCCCGGGCCGCCCCCGCGGGCCGGATTGCCGGCTGGACCTGGACCAGCACCTGGTGCTGTCCTACCGCGCCTTCGTTGGTGACGTGCAGCTCTCCAGCTGGGACGGCCTGGTGGGCAAGTACCCTTCGCGGCTGTTTGTCCTGCCGCTGTCCCAGGTCATCGACGAGTACACCAAGACCGAGCTGCGCAGCCTGGCCTCGGTGCCGTTGAAGCTGTCACGCAGCGAGATCGAGGAAGTGGTGGAGCACGCCGCCGAGATGCATTGGAGCTACGACGGCAACTATTACTTCCTGTCCAACAACTGCGCAGTGGAAAGCCTCAAGCTGCTGCGCAGCGGCAGCAACAACAAGCAACTGATCGGCCTCGACAGCATCATGCCCAACGGCTTGCTGGAGGTGCTCAAGGGCAGGGGGCTGGCGGACACCAGCGTGCTCGACGACCCGCGCGAGGCGCTGCGCCTGGGGTATCGCTTCGACTCCTTCCGCGACCGCTACCAGGCGATGTTCGAGGTGATCAAGAAGCGCCTGCCGATCAAGCAGGCCAGCGTCGAAGACTGGCTGTCGCTGAGTGCCGAGGAACGCCGGCACTGGTTCGACCAGGCCGACCTGCGCACCAGCGCCGCCTTGCTGCTGCTGGAGCAGGCCAGTTATCGCCGGCAACTGCTGTTGGCTCAGGACGAGGTCAAGCAGCGCTACCTGGGGGCTCGCGAGCTGAAAAATGGTGGTATGGAGCAGGCCAACAAGACCCTGCAGCAGATCCTCGCCAACAGCGGCTTCCTCAGCCGCCCGGCAGAATTGCTGGGCAGCGGCGGCTACGGCCTGCCTCAGCCCGCTGAATGGCAACGCCTGGAGTCCGAGAGCAGCCAGCGGCAGAAGCAACTGCAATCCTTGACCGGTGACCTGGACAAGGAAGTGCGAGCCCTGCTGGAACCGGCCCGAGCGGCGGAAATCGCCGCCAACGAGGCCAACCTGAAGCTGGTGGGCGAGCATCTGCGGACGCTGCACAAGGCGGCAGGCGGCCTGGAACTGCCGTAGCGCTGCCGAGCCCGCGAGGCTGCGAAAAGGACCGAAGGGCCTTGCTGGGCGGCCTTGAGAGCCTCGCGACCGCTACGCGCTCGTGCGCAGCCTACGGCCGCGGCTACAGGGTTTCCTGCGGTTCTTGCGGCAGGTGCTCGTCCAGATGCAACCAGGGCAGGCGGCTGTCGGTCCAGATATGCCGGTCTGCAGGCGCCCGTTCCGGGTGATCCAGGGTGGCGATGGTGACATCGATGCTGTCTGGGCTCAGGTGGGTAATCAGCGCCAAATGAGCACCACAGTTGCCGCAGAAATAGCGCGCACAACTTCCAGATGAGTCGTACCGGGCGGGAACGCCTTCCAGCCATTCGAAAGCCGAGGCGGGCAGGGTGATCCAGGTGGTCACCAGACCGCCACTGACCCGGCGGCAGATCGAGCAATGGCAGTGGGCGATGTCCCGCAACGGGCCGCTGAACTGGTAACGCAGCCGCCCGCAGTGGCAGCCTCCGGTGTGCAACTCTCTCATGTGCATGTCTCCCTGGCGCCGATAGCCATCACTTTATGCCGCTGGTCGCCTGCTGCAACATCCGTTCGTTCCTTTCAGCGACGAAAGCTGGCTGAAAGCTTCCCCCATTAGGATCGCCTCCACTACCGGCAACAGACCGGTTGGCCACAGCGGGCGTTTCTCGCGCTCCCGGCCCTATTAACAACAACAATGGTGATTCTGATGTCCGCTCCTACCCGCCTGTTCGCTGCAACTCCTCCCGTACGCCTCGTGCTTGCCGTTCTGCGCTGATCCCACCCGGTTCGCCATTCCCTAGCCGCGCTACGCCTGGAGTAATCCCATGCTGACTTTCCTTGGCTTTGCCATGGTCATCACCTTCATGTTCCTGATCATGACCAAGCGCCTGTCGGCGCTGATCGCCCTGATCATCGTGCCCATCCTGTTCGCCCTGTTCGGCGGGTTCGCGCCGAAGATCGGCCCGATGATGCTCGAAGGCATCACCAAGCTCGCGCCCACCGGCGTGATGCTGATGTTCGCCATTCTGTATTTCGCCCTGATGATCGACTCCGGCCTGTTCGACCCGGCCGTGCGCAAGATCCTCAAGCTGGTCAAGGGCGACCCGCTGAAGGTCTCGGTGGGCACTGCGGTACTGGCCCTGGTGGTGTCCCTGGACGGTGACGGCGCCACCACCTACATGATCTGCGTGGCCGCCATGCTGCCGCTGTACAGCCGCATCGGCATGAGCCCGCGAATCATGGCCGGCCTGATCATCCTCGCCGGCGGGGTGATGAACATGACCCCCTGGGGCGGCCCGACCGCCCGCGCGGCCAGCGCCCTGCACGTGGACCCGTCGGACATCTTCGTGCCCATGATCCCGGCCATGCTGGCCGGCGTGGTGGCGATCCTGGCGATCGCCTACATGTACGGCAAGCGGGAAAGGGCGCGCCTGGGTGAACTGCACCTGGCGGGCGACGAGATCGACCACAGCGAGATCAGCGTGTCGCAGTACCCCGACGCTCGTCGTCCCAAGCTGATCTGGTTCAACGGCGCCCTGACCTTCGCCCTGATGTGCGCGCTGATCGCCGGGCTGCTGCCGTTGCCGGTGCTGTTCATGGTGGCCTTCAGTATCGCCATGATCGTCAACTATCCCTGCCTGCAGCAGCAGAAGGATAGGGTCGCGGCCCACGCCGGCAGCGTGCTGGCGGTGGTCGGGCTGATCTTCGCGGCGGGCATCTTCACCGGCATCCTGTCCGGCACCGGCATGGTGGATGCCATGTCCAAGAGCCTGCTGGCGGTGATCCCGGAAGCCCTGGGGCCGTACCTGGCGGTGATTACCGCGCTGGTGAGCATGCCGTTCACCTTCTTCATGTCCAACGATGCCTTCTACTACGGCGTGCTGCCGGTGCTGGCCGAAGCCGCCAGCCACTACGGCATCACCGCGGTGGAAATGGCCCGTGCGTCGATCGTCGGCCAACCCGTGCACTTGCTCAGCCCGCTGGTACCCTCGACCTACCTGTTGGTGGCCCTGGCCGGTATCGAGTTCGGCGATCACCAGCGCTTCACCCTCAAGTGGGCAGTGCTGGTCTGCCTGTGCATAATGTTCGCCGCCTTGCTGATGGGGATTTTTCCGCTGTTCAGCACTCTATAAAAGCAATGCTTCTGCGCCCGGGCCGGCCTCACGGCCCGGGCTATAACACTCGCTCAAAGGAATACACATGGAATGGCTGACCAACCCGGAAATCTGGGTTGCCTTCTTTACCCTGACTGCCCTGGAGATCGTCCTGGGCATCGACAACATCATCATGATCTCGATCCTGGTCAGCCGCATGCCCAAGCACATGCAGGCGCGCACGCGAATCTTCGGTCTGGCGCTGGCGATGGTCACGCGCATTCTGTTGCTGCTGTCGATCACCTGGGTCATGCGCCTCACGGCCGACCTGTTCGTGGTCTTCGGCCAGGGCATTTCCGGGCGTGACCTGATCCTGTTCTTCGGTGGCCTGTTCCTGCTGTGGAAAAGCTCCCAGGAGATGTACCACGCCCTGGAAGGCGAGGACGAAACCATTGATGAGCCCAAGGGCAAGGGCGGCAACTTCCTCTACACCATCATCCAGATCGCCATTATCGACATCGTCTTCTCCCTGGATTCGGTGATCACCGCCGTGGGCATGGTTTCCCATGTGCCGGTCATGGTGGCGGCCATCATCGTCGCGGTGCTGGTGATGATGCTGGCGGCCGGGACCATCAGCGAATTCATCGACAAGCACCCGTCGCTGAAAATGCTCGCGCTGTCCTTCCTGCTGGTGGTGGGTACGGTCCTGATCGCCGAAGCCTTCGAAGTGCACGTGCCAAAAGGCTACGTCTACTTCGCCATGGCCTTCTCCCTGGCGGTGGAAGCCATCAACATCAAGATGCGCACCGCCATCGCGAAAAAGAAAAAACAGCAGGACCCGGTGAAACTGCGCAAGGACGTTCCTGGTCAATAATCCGGGAATGCGCTGAATGGAAAAGGGGCTCTCGAGCCCCTTTTCTGCGTCTGCAGGAAGCTGTTTTCATGACAGTTTTGTTTCAATCGCCGGTTTGGCTATGCGATGCTGGCGCCTCGTGCGTTAGCCAACTACAGCTTAAGTACATAACGTAGAACGTCGCGCAACAACGTCCACTCGCCCCGCTTGGGGCACTTCACCCCAGGGGGGGCCTCTATGCTGACCCTGCTCAATCTGCTTTCCGCCGTGGCCCTGCTGATCTGGGGTACGCATATCGTCCGTACCGGCATCCTGCGGGTCTACGGCTCCAACCTGCGCCACGTGATCGGCCAGAACATGGCCAGGCGACCACTGGCGTTCATTGCCGGGATCCTGGTCACGGCCATGGTCCAGAGCAGCAACGCCACGGCGATGCTGGTGACGTCCTTTGTCGGCCAGGGCCTGATGGCGCTGACCCCGGCGCTGGCCACCATGCTCGGCGCCGACGTCGGTACCGCGCTGATGGCCCGGGTACTGACCTTCGACCTGTCCTGGCTGTCGCCGCTGCTGATCTTCCTCGGGGTGATCTTCTTTCTCTCGCGCAAGCAGACCCGCGCCGGCCAGCTGGGCCGGGTCGGCATCGGCCTGGGGCTGATCATCCTGGCCCTGCAACTGATCGTCGAAGCCGCGGCCCCCATCACCCATGCCCAGGGCGTGAAGGTCCTGTTCGCCTCGCTGACCGGCGATATTCTCCTGGATGCGCTGATGGGTGCGGTGTTCGCCATGGTGTCCTATTCCAGCCTGGCGGCGGTGCTACTCACCGCGACCCTGGCCGGCGCCGGGGTCATCAGCCTGCCGGTGGCCATCGGCCTGGTGATCGGCGCCAACATCGGCAGCGGGGTACTGGCCTTCCTCAGCACCAGCATGCAGAACGCCGCCGGGCGCCAGGTCGCGCTGGGCAGCCTGCTGTACAAGCTCATCGGCCTGCTGCTGATCATCCCGGTGCTCGACCCACTGGCCCACTGGATGGACAGCCTGGACTTCAGCCCCCAGGAAGTGGTGATCGGCTTCCACCTGCTGTACAACACCGCCCGCTGCCTGTTGCTGCTGCCCACTGTCGGCCCCATGGCCCGGCTCTGCGCCTGGCTGCTGCCGGAGCGCCCCCAGGAAAACGGCCGCGCTCGCCCGCGGCACCTGGACCCTACCGCCCTGGCCACGCCGAGCCTGGCCCTGGCCAACGCCGCCCGCGAAACCCTGCGCATCGGTGACCTGATCGACAGCATGCTGGAGGCGATGCGCGACGCGCTGCAGGGCAAACAGACCGCCATCACCCAGGAACTGCGCGCCCTCAGCGACGACGTCGAAGCGCTGTACAGCGCCATCAAGCTGTACCTGGCGCAGATGCCCCGGGAAGACCTCAGCGACCAGGACAGCCGGCGCTGGGCCGAAATCATCGAACTGGCGTTCAACCTCAAGCTGGCCAGCGATCTGATCGAGCGCATGCTGCGCAAGGTCCAGCAGCAGAAGACCTCCCAGCGCCGCTCCTTCTCCGAGGTTGGCCTGGAAGAGTTGACCGGGCTGCACGCGCAACTGATCGCCAACCTGCGCCTGGGGCTCTCGGTGTTCCTGAGCGCCGACCCGGAAAGCGCGCGCCAGCTGCTGCGGGAAAAACGCCGTTTCCGCGCCCAGGAGCGGCGCCTGGCCCACGCCCACGTCAGCCGCCTGCAACGCAAGATCGTCCAGAGCATCGAGACCAGTTCCCTGCACCTGGAGCTGATCGCCGACATGAAGCGCCTCAACTCCCTGTTCTGCAGCAGTGCCTACGTGGTTCTGGAAACCTCGGACACCGGCGCGCTGGAGGTCGAAGAGATGGCTGACATCACTCATTCACCCTGAACGTCCACAGTCCCACGAAGTCTGTAGAACTTACGCACGCCGTAAGGAAGCTTGTTATGCGTTGTCTGTTATTCGCCTGCCTGTTGCTGGGCAGTGCACAAGGATGGGCTTTGGATCGTTTCCAGGTCGAAGGCTACACCCTGCCCAATGGCCTGCAACTGCTGCTCAAGCCCGGCAGCGAACGCGGCCACGTGGCGATCCGCCTGGTGGTGGGGGTGGGCCTGGACGACTTCGCCTGTGCCGACAAGGAGTTGCCGCACCTGCTGGAACACCTGCTGTTCAGCGGCGTGGATGACAGCGGGGAAGGCGGCCTGGAAGAACGCATGCAGGCCCTGGGCGGCGAATGGAATGCCTACACCAGCAATGCCGACACCACCTTCGTCATCGAGGCCCCGGCGCGCAACCAGCGCAAGGTCCTGGACCTCTTGCTGTCGCTGCTGACCCATACCCGCCTGGACGACAACGCCGTGGCCGCGGCCAAGCAAGTGGTGGAACGCGAAGGCGGGGGTCACTATTCGCACCTGCAACGCTGGCTCGACCGCCAGGACCTGGGACACAAGGCAGGCAACCAGCTGGCGGTGGAACTGGGGCTCAAATGCGCCGAACGCGCCGAGGTCGGAAACCTGACCCTGGCCCAGCTGGAGCAGGTACGCAAGGACTGGTACGCCCCCAACAACATGACCCTGATCGTGGTGGGCGAGCTCGATCGCCTGCTACCGGCCTACCTGGAGCGCACCTACGGTGCCCTGGAGCCGGTGGAGCCCAGCGAACACCCCGACCTGCCGCAGATCCAGGGCACCGCCGCCCCTGAGCGCACCCTGGTCCATGGCTGGGTAGGGCAGAGCGCGCAACTGCACTGGCTGTTTCCCGAGCCCGTGCTGGACCAGCAGCACGACGAGACCTTCGACCTGCTCAAGGACTACCTGGACTGGGCGCTGTATCGCCAACTGCGTCTTGAGCACGAATTGTCCTACGGCCCCTGGAGTGATCGGGAAGTCTTCGGTGGCGTGGGCTTTCTCAGCCTCAATGCCGACCTTGAGCGCGACGACCTGCCCCAAGCCCGGCAAGTGGTAGAGCAGCTCAAGGCACGGCTGCTCAAGGACGGCCTCGACCCGGCCACCTTCGCCCGCCTGAAACAGGCTGCCATCGATCGCCAGGCCTGGGCCGTGCAGGGCAACAGCGCCCTGGCGGACTATTACTGGAGCGCCCTCGGGGACTTCGACAACGGCCGCTTCAGCGACCCGGCCAAGCGCCTGAAAGCAGTGAGCCTGGAACAGGCCAACCTGGCCCTGCGCCAGCTGCTGCAGCAGCCGGGCTACCTGCGCATCGAACAACCGCTGCTCAGTGACGAACAACTGCTCTGGCTGATCGGCGGCCTGCTGTCCCTGGTCCTGCTCGGCAGCTTCGGCGTCTACTTGCTGCGCCGCCGGGCCCGCTGACCCATGGCCAGGGAGCTTGCTCCCGCCGGGCCGCGCAGCAGCCCCAGGGACAGGGCAAAACGATCACCGTGGCCGGATTACCTCACCAGCGCCTGCGCACCTGAGCAAGCTCCCTCGCCACGGACCGCCGCCGACGTTATCCTGTCGCGGTTTTTCCTGCCCTGACTGTGATCCCCCCGATGCCGAACCTGACCCTCCTTATCCAGCGCATTCTCGAACTGATGAAGCGCTATCCGGGGATCATTGCGCTCGGCGGTTTCATCTCCGGGGTCGGCAGCTTCATCCTGGTGGACCGGCAACAGAGCCTGGCCTCGTGGATCGCCGTGATCCTGCTGGTGAGCTGGGTCTGGCTGATGCTGGAGAACAGCCTGACCCAGCTGTTCACCAAGGTCTTCAAGCGCGAGATCCCGCAGCCGCTGCTGCGCTATGCGACGCAGATGATCCACCAGGAAAGCCTGTTCTTCGTCCTGCCGTTCTTCTTCATCACCACCAGCTGGAACAGTGGCCAACTGGTGTTCACCGGCCTGCTCGGCGCCGCGGCGCTGATTTCCATCACTGACCCGCTGTACTACAAATGGCTGGCCCCGCGCCGCTGGCTGTTCCTGGCGCTGCACACCCTGACCCTGTTCGCCGCCTTGCTCACGGCCCTGCCGCTGATCCTGCACCTGACCACCGCCCAGAGCTTCAAGCTGGCCCTGGGCATCGCCATGCTCCTGTCCTTTCCGAGCCTGGCCTCGATCCTGCCGATCCGCAGCCTGCGCAGCGCCCTGACCGTGCTGGCCATCACCCTGGCCATCGGCAGCACCGGCTGGCTGCTGCGCTCCTGGGTGCCGCCGGCCACCCTGTGGCTGACCGAGGATGCCATCAGCACCCAGCTCCAGGATCGCACCCCGGGCGACAGCCTGGAGCAGATCAGCACCGCCCAGGTAAGCAGCACCGGCCTGTACGCCTACACCGCGATCAACGCCCCCCGGGGCCTGGACGAGCGCATTTACCACGTCTGGCAATTCAACGGCAGCGAGGTGGATCGCGTCGCGCTGGACATCCATGGCGGGCGCAAGGAAGGCTACCGTGCCTGGTCCCACAAGCAGAATTTCCCCGCCAACCCGGCGGGCGACTGGCAGGTGCGGGTGATCACCGAGGACGGCCAGGTGATCGGCGTGCTGCGCTTCGAGATCACCGCTCCAGATCAAGACGCGGCCAAGACCGGCGAGGCAAAGTAACCGGGATCGTGCTATTACGTAGCACTGCGAAATGGCCACACAAGCTCGGAGCTTATGACTAGCAGCGTGACGCCCGGCACCGCTCAACTGGACCTTGCCCACTCCCCGGCGCAATTGCGCATCGGCGGCGACTGGACGCTGGCGCACTACAGCGACCTCAAGCGCCTCAGCCAATCCCTGGACGGCCGCTACGACAGCAGCACCCATATCGACCTCAACGGCCTGGGCGCCCTGGACACCGCCGGCGCGTCGCTGCTGGTGGAACTGCTGGGGGCAGAACGCCTGGGGCAGTCCGCCGAACACCCCGACTGCACCTTGTCCGCCGCCGACCGCGCGCTGCTGCACACGGTCTACACCTCGTTGAACGACTTCTGCGTACCGGTCAAGGAACCGGAGATCTCGGTCAGCGTGCAATTGCTTTCGCGCATTGGCAGCGCGGTCTATACCGTCTGGCAGGACACCCTGAAGGTCCTGGGCTTCATCGGCCTGATCCTGGAAACCCTGGCCCGCGGCCTGCTGCGCCCCAAGCGCTGGCGCATCACCCCGGTGGTGGCACACATCGAACAGACCGGCCTCGACGCGGCGCCCATCGTCGCCCTGCTGACCTTTCTGGTGGGCGCGGTGGTGGCCTTTCTCGGCGCCACCGTGCTGGCCAACTTCGGCGCCAGCATCTTCACCGTGGACCTGGTGGCATTTTCCTTCCTGCGGGAATTCGGCGTACTGCTCACCGCGATTCTCATGGCCGGGCGCACCGCCAGCGCCTTCACCGCGCAGATCGGCTCGATGAAGGCCAATGAAGAGATCGACGCCATCCGCACCCTGGGCCTGGACCCGGTAGAACTGCTGGTGCTGCCTCGGGTCCTGGCCCTGCTGGTGTCGCTGCCGATGCTGACGTTCCTGGCGATGCTTTCGGGGATAGTCGGTGGCGCGGTGGTCTGCGCCCTGTCCCTGGATATCTCCCCGGCGATGTTCCTCTCGCTGCTGCATTCGGATATCGGCGTGAAGCACTTCCTGCTGGGCCTGGTGAAAGCGCCGATCTTCGCCTTCCTGATCGCCGCCATCGGCTGCCTGGAAGGCTTCAAGGTCAGCGGCAGCGCCGAGTCGGTGGGCGCCCACACCACCTCCAGCGTGGTCCAGTCGATCTTCGTGGTGATCGTCATCGATGCCGTGGCCGCGCTGTTCTTCATGGAGATGGGCTGGTGAGCCGGCCGCCACGCGCGCCGGCGAAGGCAGTGATCGAGGTCCGTGGCCTGTGCAACCGCTTCGGCAAGCAGAGCGTGCACGAGAACCTCGACCTGGATGTGTACCAGGGCGAGATCCTCGGCGTGGTCGGCGGCTCGGGCAGCGGCAAGTCGGTACTGCTGCGCAGCATCGTCGGCCTGCGCCAGCCCAGCGAAGGCTCGGTGCGGGTATTCGGCCAGGACCTGCCAAGCCTGCCGGAACAGCAACGTTCGCTGATCGAACGACGCTTCGGCGTACTGTTCCAGAAGGGCGCGCTGTTCACCTCGCTGACCGTGACCGAGAACGTCGCCCTGCCATTGATCGAGCATGCCGGCCTGTCCCGTGCCGATGCCGAACACCTGGCGGCGGTCAAGCTGGCCCTGGCCGGCCTGCCGCTGTCGGCGGCCGACAAGTACCCGGCCTCGCTCTCTGGCGGGATGATCAAGCGCGCTGCCCTGGCCCGGGCGCTGGCCCTGGACCCGGACATCCTGTTTCTCGACGAACCCACCGCCGGCCTCGACCCGGTGGGCGCCGCCGCCTTTGACCAGTTGATCCTGACCCTGCGCGATGCCCTGGGGCTCAGTGTGTTCCTGGTCACCCACGACCTGGACACCCTCTACACCATCACCGACCGTGTGGCGGTGCTGGCGCAGAAAAAGGTACTGGTGGCGGATGCCATCGATATCGTCGCCGAGACCGACGACGAATGGATTCACCAATACTTCCATGGCCCTCGCGGCCGCGCGGCCTACCAGGCCGCTACACAGACCAACGAGGGATGACATGGAAACCCGAGCCCATCATGTACTGATCGGCCTGTTCACCGTGATCGTGGTGGCCGGCGCCTTGCTGTTCGGCCTGTGGCTGGCCAAGTCCAGCGTCGACAGCGCCTTCCAGGACTACCAGATCGTCTTCAACGAGGCGGTCAGTGGCCTGTCCAAGGGCAGCTCCGTGCAATACAGCGGGATCAAGGTCGGTGATGTGGTCAACCTGCGCCTGGACCCCAAGGACCCGCGCCGGGTGCTGGCACAGATCCGCCTGGGCAGCGAGACGCCGATCAAGGAGGACACCCAGGCCAAGCTGGCCCTGACCGGCATCACCGGCACCTCGATCATCCAGCTCAGCGGCGGCACGCCGCAAAGCCCGACCCTCAAGGGCAAGGACGGCGAACTGCCCACCATCATCGCCTCACCGTCGCCAATCGCCCGCCTGCTGAACAACAGCAACGACCTGATGACCGGGGTCAACCTGCTGCTGCACAACGCCAACCGCATGTTCTCCCCGGACAACGTGGCCCGGGTCAGCAGCACCCTGGACAACCTGCAGAAGACCTCCGCCAGCATCGCCGAGCAGCGCGACGACCTGCGCCAGCTGATGCAGCAACTGGGCTCCATCAGCAAGCAGACCGGCGCCATGCTGGAACAGACCACCGCGCTGATGCGCAATGCCAATGGCCTGCTCAACGACCAGGGCAAGCAGATGTTCGGCAGCGCCGAGCACGCCATGCGCTCCCTGGAGCAAAGCAGCGCCACCCTGAACAAACTGCTGAGCGACAACCAGGACTCGCTGAACAACGGCATGCAGGGCCTCAACGGCCTGGCGCCAGCCGTCCGCGAGCTGCGCGAGACCCTGAGCTCGCTGCGGGCCATCACCCGGCGCCTGGAAGCCAACCCCGGCGGTTACCTGCTGGGTAACGAGAAGAACAAGGAGTTCACGCCATGAAGCGTGCCTATCGCCTGCTTGCCCCCCTGGGCCTGAGCGCCGCCCTGGCCCTGACCGGGGCCTGCTCGATACTGCCCAAGGGCGAGCCGCTGGACATCTATCGGCTGCCGGTAAGCCAGGCCGGCGCCACGGCGCCGAACCAGGCCCTGCCGTGGTCCTTGCAGTTGCTCAAGCCCCAGGCCGGGGATGCGCTGAACAGCGCACGGATCGCGGTGATTCCCCAGGGCAACCTGATCAGCAGCTACAAGGCTTCGCGCTGGAGCGACCCGGCACCGATCCTGCTGCGCAACCGCCTGCTGGACGGCTTCCAGCGCGATGGCCGGGTCCAGCTGTTGAGCACCGATGACAGCAACCTGCAGACCGACCTGGCACTGGGCGGCGACCTGCAAGCCTTCCAGACCGAATACCAGGGCAACGCCGCCCAGGTGGTGATCCGCCTGGATGCGCGGCTGATTCGTGGCTACGACCAGAAGATCCTCGCCAGCCGGCGCTTCGAAGTGCGCCAAGCGCTGGCTGAAACCGGGGTGCCGGCGGTGGTCACAGGATTTGGCCAGGCCGGCGATGCGCTGACCCGGCAAGTGGTGGATTGGGCAGTGGGGCAGGGCAATCGGGCGCTGAAACATTGAGAGCCCTTTCGCCGGCAAGCCGGCTCCTACAGAGGGAGTAGGAGCCAGCTTGCCGGCGAAGGCTCGCTCAACTCATCCAAAGAACCAGTAGCAAACCGCAATCGCCGCCACCACACCGGCGAATTCCGCCAGCAAGGCACAGCCCACGGCGTGCCGCACCCGCTGGATGCCTACCGCGCCGAAGTACACCGCCAGCACATAGAAGGTGGTTTCGGTACTGCCCTGGATGGTGGCCGCCACCAGGGCCGGGAAGCTGTCCACGCCCTGGGTCTGCATGGTCTCGATGAGCATGGCCCGTGCCGCACTGCCCGAGAACGGCTTGACCAGGGCAGTGGGCAAGGCGTCGACGAAACGTGTGTCCCAACCGGCCCACTCCACCAGATGACGAATGCCGTCGAGGCCGAAATCCAGGGCCCCGGACGCCCGCAGCACGCCGATGGCGCAGAGCATCGCGACCAGGTATGGCAAGAGGCTCTTGGCGACGTCGAAACCCTCCTTGGCGCCCTCGACAAAGGCCTCGTAGACCTTGACCTTGCGCAGCGCGCCGACCACCAGGAACAGCATGATCAGCCCAAACAGCGTGAGGTTGCCGAGAATCGACGACAGGGACGCCAGGGCCGTGGCCGACAGGGTGGCCAGCAAGGCCATGAAGGCGCCCAGGGCCAGGGCCCCGGGAATCAGGTAGGCCAGTACCACCGGGTCCCACAGGCGCAGGCGCTGCATCACCGCGACCGACAGCAGGCCCACCAGGGTCGAGGCGCTGGTGGCCAGGAGAATCGGCAGGAACACCAGGGTCGGGTCCGCCGCGCCTTGCTGGGCGCGGTACATGAAGATGGTCACCGGCAGCAGGGTCAGGGACGAGGCGTTGAGCACCAGGAACAGGATCTGCGCATTGCTGGCAGTGGTGGCGCTGGGGTTGAGTTCCTGCAGGGCGCGCATGGCCTTGAGGCCGATGGGCGTGGCGGCGTTGTCCAGGCCCAGGCCGTTGGCGGCGAAGTTCAGGGTGATCAGGCCCAGGGCCGGGTGCCCCGGCGGCACTTCCGGCATCAGGCGCTTGAACAGCGGCCCCAGGACCTTGGCCAGCCACTCGACGATTCCAGCCTTCTCGGCGATGCGCAGAAAACCCAGCCACAGGGTCAGGGTGCCGAACAGCAGGACCATGACCTCCACCGACAGCTTGGCCATGGCGAAGATGCTTTCCACCATGGCAGCGAAGATCCCCGCGTTGCCACCCACCAGCCACTGCGCCAGGGCCGACACGGTTGCCACGATAAAGAAGCCAAGCCACAGGCCATTGAGCATCGGTCATACCCCTCGAAAGATGCGGCGAATGATAGCGGGGCGGGCAGAAACGACAAACCCCGGATTAACCGGGGCCTGTCATCTGTTGGGGCTGGATTGCTGCCGAAGGCGATCTGCAGGCAGCTGAAGGGCTTGGGGCCTCTTCGCTGGCAAGCCAGCTCCTACACAATAGGCGCTTAGCCTTTGGACGCTTCGCCTGCTGGCAGTTTTTCCTTGCTGCGCCAGTGCGGCAGGGAGTTCCAGTAACGCTGGCCCTTGGCGTCGTCGTACATGCCTTCCCAACGGGAGATGACCAGTACCGCCAGGGCGTTGCCGATCACGTTCAAGGCGGTACGCGCCATGTCCATCACACGGTCGACACCGGCGATGAAGGCCAGGCCTTCCAGAGGAATGCCGACGCTGCCCAGGGTGGCCAGCAGGACCACGAAGGACACGCCCGGAACCCCGGCGATACCTTTGGAGGTGACCATCAGGGTCAGCACCAGCAGCAGTTGCTGGCTGATGGACAGGTCGATGCCGTACAGCTGGGCGATGAAGATCGCCGCGATGCTCTGGTACAGGGTCGAACCGTCGAGGTTGAACGAGTAGCCGGTCGGCACCACGAAGCTGCAGATGGCTTTCGGCGCGCCGTAGGCTTCCATCTTCTCGATCACCCGCGGCAGCACGGTTTCCGAGCTGGCGGTGGAGTAGGCCAGGACCAGCTCATCCTTGAAGATGCGCATCAGTTTGATCACCGAGAAGCCGAACAGGCGGGCGATCAGGCCGAGGATCACGAAAGCGAAGAAGGCGATAGCCACGTACACCAGGATCACCAGCTTGGCCAGCGGCAGCAGGGAGGCGAAACCGAAGTTGGCGACGGTCACCGCGATCAGTGCAAATACGCCGATAGGGGCGTAGTTCATGATCATGTGGGTGACTTTGAACATGCTTTCCGAAACGCCCTGGAACATCTTCACCAGCGGTTCGCGCAGGTCGGACTGCAGGCTCGACAGGCCCAGGCCGAACAGCACCGAGAAGAAGATGATGGGCAGCATCTCGCCGCGGGCCATGGCCGCGAAGATGTTCGATGGAATCAGGTTGAGGATGGTCTCGATGAACGCGTGTTCATGCTGCACCTCGGCCGCAGTGGCCTGGTACTTGGAGATGTCCACGGTGCCCAGGGTGCTCATGTCGATGCCTGCGCCCGGATGGAACAGGTTGGCCAGCAGCAGGCCGACGACGATGGCGATGGTGGTCACGATTTCGAAGTAGATGATGGTCTTGAGGCCGATGCGCCCCAGTTTCTTCGCGTCACCGACACCGGCGATGCCGACGATCAGCGAGGAAATGACGATCGGGATCACGATCATCTTGATCAAGCGGATAAAGATATCGCCCGCAGGCTGCAGGACGTTGCTGATCCACCAGGCCTTTTCAGCACTGAAATGATTGAGCAGCGCGCCAATCGCAATCCCCAGGACCAGACCGATGAGGATCTGCCAGGCGAGGCTTAATTTTGCCTTCTTCATATCATTACCCTTACTTCAGTTGGACTCGGGCTGATGCGCGAACTGGAACGCTCAATGGCGGAAAAGTTTGTGCATCGGCCCCCGTATAAGGTCATCCCGAACGAGCATTTACGGCTCTCTGCGGGCGAAAAAAGGCGCAACTATTCCGATGCTAGGGAGGCACGTCTAATGCCGTAAACGCCTACCCTATGCCGAATCGGCATGAGTTTTTCCAAACAAAACGAGCGTCCCAACCGGTTCGAATACGACATTTCGGCAGGCAAAAATGCCGTGAAACGGCCATTTCAGGCGGCGTGCAGGCTTGTCGGAGGGGTCAGGAAAAAGGCTAAAAAAGTTTAGAATTGCTCTGATTCGGGCGCCCGGAAACGCTGCGCAATTCGCACAAAGTTTCTCGATATACGGTCGCAGAGAAACACCAGGAAACGTTTGATCGGAGTCAAAGGAAGATTTTTTCCCGCGCGAGCACGGAAATTGTCAGACGGACGGCTCTAGCACAGGACTTTGCCATTCAAGCACGCCGCAAGCTCATCAGGTCGGTGGCCGACCTGGGAGCTTGCGCCGCCGCTCTTTCCTGACCCGGCCCTTGCGGAGGCACTCCCTGTACCCCTAGGTCACTCCGATCACCCGTGGATCAGAACATCCCGGCCCCTTGGTCATGCACTCGCCCTCCTCGGGTGGTGCAACAGCCGAAAGCGCCAGGGCGGCCCTTTCGTCTATCTGTTATGCAATATCGGCAATTTGCACATCAGTACCAGTTCGGGTCCTTGCGCAACTGCTCCTGGAGCAGCGCTTGCATGCCGTCATCGGGCTTGCCGAGGAACCGATAATTGGCGTGGCGGGTCGGTGACTTGTCCGCGGGCAAACCCGCCGGCACGTCCACCAGCATCGCGTAGGCATGCTTCTTGTCGAAACTGAAGGCCACGATCAAACGCTGGTTCTGACAACTCTGAGCGGTTTCGCACAGAGGGCCCACCAGATACTGATCGCCGTCTTCGGTCATGGCATTCATCTGTTGCGGCGCATCACCCGAGAGGTTCATCACCCACTCGGGCAGGCGCTCCTCCTTGTGCACGACCCCCTGCCAGGTTTCACGAAACTGCGGGTCCGACCCCAGCAGCTGATTGGCTCGTGCCTGGCCATCATTGGCCGCCGACGCCAGGGCGCTGGCGCCCAGCAGCAGCGCGGCAGTCAATGTCTTCAACGAGAGACTCATGGTCAGCCTCGGCCTCGACGGCCAAAGAAGAACGAAGCGATGAACATCACCAGGAACACCACAAAGAGAATCTTGGCGATACCCGTGGCGGTGCCCGCGATACCACCGAAGCCCAGGACCGCAGCGACAATAGCAATGATCAGGAATGTGATTGCCCAGCTCAGCATGATGATTCTCCTTACTCTTCTATTAGTGGTGCTGCCTATGGAGCCAGCCCGGCGCCGCCGATTGCGGGCCCGGCCTTGGTGCTAGAACACCCAGCGTTCCTGACGTGGCGCGTCCGCGACCGGCTGTGCCTGGTCGACGGCCATCAGTTGCATGGGGGCCTGGTCGTTGAGCTGGCTGCTCACCGAACTGAAATGGGTCTGGGTGAAGTGATGAACCGGCACTCGCGGCGCGGGTGCCTGGCTGTCCTGCCAGCGCTGGAACTGTTGCCCGGCGATCAGGGTGACCAGCAACGCCAGAACGGCGAAGAGGCCTTGCTGGAGATGCAGTGGCGCAATACGCAATTGGGCAAGACGTTGGCGATTCATCCTGAAACTCCTCCCACACTGGTGGTGATGTTGTTATGGAAGCCACGGCCGGCGCTTCTCGATGAGAGGGATATTGCAGGCTGCATGCCAGCTTTTTCTTTGAAATTAAATTCAATAAAATCAAATACTTAAATCAAATTACCAAAAGCATTCCACACGCATACTGCACGATGCCCCCATGCCGGCCGTGCGAAATGCACGATGTCCCGGGAAAACAGTGAGCGTTTTTTGATCACAGGGGGAACTTTGATGAATGGCCAATAGCCTGATACAGACCCACCCAGCAGCTACTCTGGGTAAAACATGCGTAATTTCAGCCTGTTAGCCGTTTCAGCCGGAGATATCTAACCTGCTGGCGCTGGAATGGATCAGAATCAACCTTGCAACTTGCCCGATTTTTCCGGGACTAAATAAAGATCATTCATTAAGGAGCCTCGGGATATGGAGTCAGCGCCGGAGAATCAAGGCCGCATCCTTCTGGTGGATGACGAATCCGCAATCCTTCGCACCTTCCGCTACTGCCTGGAAGACGAGGGCTACACCGTGGCCACCGCCAACAGCGCGGCGCAGGCCGATGCTCTGCTGCAACGCCAGGTATTCGACCTGTGCTTCCTCGACCTGCGCCTGGGCGAAGACAACGGCCTCGACGTACTGGCACAAATGCGTACCCAGGCACCCTGGATGCGGGTAGTGATCGTCACCGCTCACTCTGCCGTGGACACCGCAGTAGATGCGATCCAGGCCGGCGCCGCAGACTACCTGGTCAAGCCCTGCAGCCCCGACCAGTTGCGCCTGGCCACCGCCAAGCAGCTGGAAGTACGCCAGCTCTCGGCACGCCTGGAAGCCCTCGAAGGTGAGGTGCGCAAGCCCAAGGACGGCCTGGACTCCCACAGCCCGGCAATGAAAGTGGTGCTGGAAACCGCGCGTCAGGTGGCCAGCACCGACGCCAACATCCTTATCCTCGGCGAGTCCGGCACCGGCAAGGGCGAGCTGGCGCGGGCCATTCACGGCTGGAGCAAACGCGCCAAGAAATCCTGCGTGACCATCAACTGCCCCTCGTTGACTGCCGAACTGATGGAGAGCGAACTCTTCGGCCACAGCCGCGGCGCCTTTACCGGGGCCAGCGAGAGCACCCTGGGCCGGGTCAACCAGGCCGATGGCGGAACCCTATTCCTCGACGAGATCGGCGACTTCCCGTTGACCCTGCAACCCAAGCTGCTGCGCTTCATCCAGGACAAGGAATACGAGCGCGTCGGCGACCCGGTAACCCGCCGCGCCGATGTGCGCATCCTCGCCGCCACCAACCTCAACCTTGAAGACATGGTGCGCGACGGGCGTTTCCGCGAAGACCTGCTGTACCGGCTGAACGTCATCACCCTGCACCTGCCGCCCCTGCGCGAGCGCAGCGAAGATATCCTGACCCTGGCCGACCGCTTCCTCGCCCGCTTCGTCAAAGAGTATTCGCGCCCGGCCCGGGTCTTCAGTGATGAAGCCCGGGAAGCGCTGCTCAACTACCGCTGGCCGGGCAACATCCGCGAACTGCGCAACGTGGTGGAACGGGCGAGCATCATCTGCCCGCAGGAACGGGTGGAAATCAGCCACTTGGGCATGGCCGAGCAACCCACCAACAACGCCCCGCGGATCGGCGCCGCCCTGAGCCTGGACGAGCTGGAAAAGGCCCACATCGGTGCGGTCCTGGCCACCAGCGACACCCTGGATCAAGCCGCCAAGACCCTGGGTATCGACGCGTCGACGCTGTACCGCAAACGCAAACAGTACAACCTGTGAGCAACACCCTATGAAGTTAGCGATGAAACTGCGCACCCGGCTGTTTCTGAGCATCTCGGCCCTGATCACCGTGGCCCTCTTGGGCCTGGTGCTCGGGCTGGTCAGCGTGATGCAGATGGCCAGCACCCAGGAATCGCTGATCCGCAACAACTTCATCACCCTGGACCTGGGCCTCAAGCTGCGCCAGACCCTGGGCGACCAGCTGATCATCATGCTCGGCAAGCAGCCGGACCGCGCCGCCCTGGAAACCTCCCGGCAGCATTATCTGGAGCTGCTCGACGAAGGCATCGCCCATGATCGGCAGACCCAGGTACAAAGTGGCTTCCAGCAGGCGCGTAGCGACTACCTGAGCTTCTACCAGGCCTTCGAGCGCAACAGCACCGCAAGCGGGCTGCATGACAACAACGAGCTGACCGAGCGCTTCAACGCCTTGCGCGGCGGGCTGATCACCGAACACAAGCGCGCCCTGGACAACATCAGCCAGGTGGAGCAGCAGGCCCGCAACCGTGCATGGCTGGTGGCCGGCCTTCTGGGCCTGGTGGCCCTGGCGGTGCTGATCATCGGCTTCGTCACGGCCCATGCCATCGCCCGGCGCTTTGGCGGGCCGATCGAAGCCCTGGCCAAGGCTGCGGACAAGATTGGCGAAGGCAATTTCGACGTCACCCTGCCCATTTCGGCGGCGGCGGAGATGAACCTGCTGACCCGGCGCTTCGGCATCATGGCCGAGGCCCTGCGCCAGCATCAGGCAACCAATGTCGATGAGCTGCTGGCCGGCCAGCAGCGCCTGCAGGCCGTGCTCGACAGTATTGACGACGGCTTGCTGATGATCGACCGCCAGGGCCGCCTGGAACACCTCAACCCCGTGGCCCAGCGCCAGCTGGGCTGGGACCAGGAGCGCCTCGGCCAGGGCCTGGGCAGTGCCCTGCAACGCCCGGAGCTGGATGAGCAGCTACAGCTGGTATTGCGCGGCGGCAACCTGGAACGGGCGCCGGACGACCTGGATATCGAGGTCGACGGCGAGTCGCGCCTGCTGACCTACAGCCTGACCCCCGTCAGCCATACCCAGGGCCATATTCTCGGCGCCGTGATGGTGCTGCACGATGTCACCGAGCAACGGGCGTTCGAACGAGTGCGCAGTGAGTTCGTGCTGCGCGCCTCCCACGAACTGCGTACCCCGGTCACCGGCATGCACATGGCCTTCGGGCTGCTTCAGGAACGCCTGCACTTTCCCGAGGAGTCCCGGGAAACCGACCTGCTCAATACGGTCAACGAGGAAATGCAGCGCCTGATGCAGTTGATCAACGACCTGCTGAATTTTTCCCGCTATCAGAACGGCCTGCAGAAACTCACCCTCGCTCCCTGCCCCCTGGAAGAGCTGCTGGTGCAGGCCCAGGGCCGCTTCAGCGAGCAGGCCCAACAGCAGGGCATCGACCTGCTGCTGGAGATCCAGGCGCCGTTGCCACGGCTGCATGCCGACCGCGCACAACTGGAGCGGGTGCTGGACAACCTGATCGACAACGCCTTGCGCCACACCGCCAGCGAGGGCCAGATCCGCCTGCAGGCGCGGCGCCATGGCGAGCGGGTGATCGTCAGCGTCGAAGACAATGGCGAGGGTATCGCCTATGGCCAGCAAGGGCGGATCTTCGAACCTTTCGTCCAGGTGGGCCGCAAGAAGGGCGGTGCCGGCCTCGGGCTGGCGCTGTGCAAGGAGATCGTTCAGCTGCATGGCGGGCGCATGGGCGTCTACTCAAGGCCCGGGCAGGGCACCCAGTTCTATCTGGCCCTGCCGCTCTAGGGCTTCATGCTTCATCATCCAGGCGCCTGGCCACCAGCCGTCGGCCACGGGTAATCAGCTCAGTGAACTGCAAGGCACTCAGGGCATGGGCGAACAGCCAGCCCTGGCCGAAGCTCACGCCCTCGCTGCTGAGCAGCAGCGCCTGGTCCTCGAACTCGATGCCCTCGGCAATCACCTTGAGTTTCAATGCGTGGGCCATGCGAATGATGTGCGGCGCCACGCCGCTGCTGGCGGCATCGTGCCCCAGGGCATCGATGAACGCCTTGTCGATCTTCAGGCAATCCACCGGCAGGCTCTGCAGGTAGGCCAGGCTGCAATAGCCGGTGCCGAAATCGTCGATCAGCACCTGATGCCCGACATCGCGCAGGGCCTGCAGGTTGTTGCGCGCCACCACCACATCGATCAGCCCACGCTCGGTGACCTCGAAGGCGATCTGCCGGGCCGCTACCCGATGCGTGGCCAGCAGCCGCGCCATGACCATGCCGATCCGCGGGACCATCACGTCGCAGGCCGCCAGGTTGACTGAGATGTACAACTGGGGATTGGCCCGTAGCACATGCCCCAGTTGCTCCAGCAGGCGCTGCAGGACGAAGTCGGTGATCTGGCGGATCTGCCCGGTGTTCTCTGCCAGCGGGATGAACAGGTCAGGGCTGGTCAGGGTACCGTCCGGGCGGCGCCAGCGCAGCAGGGCCTCGGCCCCCACGCAGAGCCGGCTACTGAGATCGAAGATCGGCTGGTACAGCACCTGCAGCTCGCCGCGGCGCAGGGCCCCTTGCAGCTCCGCCCCCAGGGACTGGCGCTGGCGGACCAACTGATACACCAACCCACCGATGAACAGCGCCAGCACCAGGCTGGAGGGCAGCAACCACCACCAACCGTCGAGCACTTCGCCCTGCAGGCTGGCGCGGGGGGTGATCAGCACCAGTTGGTACTCGGGGTTGCGAGTGGGCATGCGATAGATCAGCAGGTCCGGGGTGACCTGCAAGGGCCCGTCGCGGCCCCCCCGCCAGGGCTGTGCGGGGGGCCAGGCACGGGCCGGGCCGAGCACCGGTATCGCCCGGGCACCATGATCCACCACCACCATTAGGCTGCCACCGGCAGGCAGATCGACCACATCGGTCAGGTGCCCGCGGGAAGTGGCCACGCGAAAGTTGCCGCGCCCCAGCATCAGGGCAGCAAGGTTCTCATTGGGCTGGGTCGAGGTGTTGAGCCAGTAGCTGTAGGTCGGCCCGCGGATATCCGGCGGCCTGGCCGCCGGCAGGAGGTTCTGCCGTGGCCAGTTGGAACAGGTATGGGTGGCGTCCCTGTAGGCCGCTTCATAAATGAAGCGATAGCTGTAGCTGACCTGCTGCAGAGCTGCGATGAGATCGGCGTTGCACTCGCGCAGCGGCTGCGCCTCCAGCACGTCGAGACCTTCGCGCAGTTGCCCGAACAACTGCTCCAGCCGCTCCAGGAAACGCTGCCCTTGGGCGTTCATCTGCTCGCTTTCCCGTTGCTGGACCTGGTGCATGGCCAGCCCGGCGCTGCCCAGCAGCAAAATCACCGCACTCAGCACAGCCGCCAGCATCGCCAGCGTCCAGGGGCGATGGAACCAGGTACGCAAGGGCTCGCGAGCGGCCGGCATCGTGGGAGATCCGAAGGATTACCAATGAGTTATAGCAACTGATTGGACAATCGGCCCCAACCGTCCGGCGGCGTCATTATTTTGTCTGGTTGAGCACCATCAGGATGGCCGCACTTTCTGCGTCCGGCGTGCCATCGAAACGCCCCGGCCGGTAGTGCATCTGGAACGCGGCCAGGATGTTACGGGTCGCCTTGTCCAGCTCGCCGGTCTGCGGCGTGGCGTAACCCAGCTGGGCCAGTTGCTGCTGGTACCAACCGATGCTCGGCGGGCTCACGGTAAAGAACGCCTGCTGGCGTGCCACTGCCTGGGCATCGGGCCACAGGCCCAGGCCGGCCTCGGCCAGGCGTTTCCAGGGAAACAACGGGCCCGGATCCAGCTTGCGCATGGGGGCGATATCGCTGTGGCCAATGATGTGGCGCGGCGAGATGTTGTTGCGCTTGCTGATGTCCTTGAGCAGCACGATCAGGTTCTGGATCTGCGCTTCGCTGTAGGGGTACCAGAGCCGCCCGCTGGGGCCATCGCGGAACCCCGGGTTGACGATCTCGATGCCAATGGAACTGGAGTTGAGCCAGGTCCGGCCCTGCCACTGGCTGTCGCCGGCATGCCAGGCACGGTATTGCTCGTCCACCAGCTTGTAGATGGTGGCGGACTTGTCATCGCCGATCAGGTAGTGGCTGCTGACCTGGCCATGGGTCAATAGGGCCAGGGAGCGCTCCAGCGATGCCGAGGTGTAGTGGACGATGATGAACTGGGCGCGCTGATCGTAATTGACCGACGGGTGGCTGGTGTCGATGCGCGGGCCGCTGGCGCAGCCGGCGAGGATCAGCAGGGAGAGGGCAAGAGCAAGAAGTTTCATGGCAAAAGGCAGTACGCTGAAGACGATAATGCAACAGTGTAACGTACTGCCCTGGCGATCATGGGCAAAACCGCGCTTTCATTCAGCAAAGTGCTGGCTCCTCAACCAGCTTCCACCCGGTTACGGCCGGCATCCTTGGCCCGGTACAGCGCCTGATCGGCTCTTTTGATCACCAGATCGCTGCGATCACCGGCCTTGAACGCACTCAGCCCGACGGACACGGTGATGGTCACCGGCTCGCCCTTGAAATGGAACGGGCACGCCTCGATTGCCGCGCGCAAGGCTTCCACAATGCGCACGCCCACCGGCCAGGGGGTGTTGGGCAGCAGCAGAACAAACTCCTCGCCACCGAAACGTGCGATGAAATCGCTGCCTCGCAGGCGTTTGCGCAGTACGTTGGCGATGATCTTCAACACCTTGTCACCGGCCAGGTGACCGTAGTTGTCGTTGATCCGCTTGAAATGATCGAGATCGAGCATGGCCAGCAGCAGGCTGTTGCCATGTTGTTGCCATTGGCCGACTTCATGTTCCAGGCGTTCGCTCCAGGCAGCCCGGTTGGGCAGGCCGGTGAGCGGATCGATCAGCGCCTTCTGCCGCTGCTCTTCCAGGTGCTCACGGTAGCCCTGGGCTTCCTGCTCCATGCTCGAAACCCGCTCCGCCAGGCTTTGCAGGCGGGCGGCCACTTCCCGTTCACGCTCGTCGCGCTGCTTCTGGTGGTGGTCCATGGTGCCCAGCAGGCCCTCCAGGTGGCTTTCCAGCACTTGCTTGAGGTCATCCAGGTCGGCGGCCTCCTGCACGCTGCTTTGCAGGCCGTCGACCTGTTCACGGATCTGGCTGTCCATGGCCCGTGCTGCCGAACTGCTGTCGGCATGGCCGTCGCTGGCCGCCTGCAGGTTGCTCTGGAAGGCCTCCAGGCGCTCGTTGAGCTGCTTGAGGTAGGTCTCGAACTCATGCTGGCCAGAGTCGGTGATGGCCAGCATCAACACCGCCAGATCGTCGAGGATCGGCAGCAATTCGTACCAGTTCAACCCATGCTGCAGACGATCGCGCATGGCCTCGGCCTGTGGCCGGTGGCGCTCCGGCAGGCTCAGGTCGTCGAGCAGCCCCAGCAAGGTGTGCTCGATGTGCTTGGCCACCGAACTGTAGGAGGGCTCGGGCGAATCCGGCAGAGCGTAGAGCACATCGTGCTCCGACTGCTCCGGATCGATGGCGGCCAGGGCCTCGGCCATGACTGCCGGCAGGGGCAGGCTGTCCAGCAGCACTGCCGGGGAAACCGTCGGCAGGGGCACCAACTCGTCGGGATTGAGCGCGGCTTCGGCAACAGGCGCGAGCGGCGAATCGGAAGCGGCGACCACCCCGGGATCAACGTGCGCTTGTGGCTCCGCGACAGGCGAAATGGTGGCTTGAGGTTCGACCTCGATAGCGGGTACAGGCTCGGCGGGCGCCTCCTGCACCAGTACCGGAGGCACGAACGCCACCACCGGGGCCGGAGCGGGCACTGCAGCAACCTCCGGCTCGTCGCTGGCAACCGGCTCAGGTTCGAGCTGCGCTTCGGGCTGTGCCGTGGCGGGCGCGGCAGGCGCCGAAACCGCCTCAGGCAAGGCCTGGGTCGGCGTCTGATAGTGCTCGCGCGCGCCATCCTCCGGTGCTGGGGCTTCCTCGGCTTGTGGATGAGCCTCAGCCGCGGCTGCCGGGAGCGGCGGATTCGTCGCAACAGCTTCCTCCGCCGGGGCTGGCGTCTCGCTCGCCTCGCGGCTGCCGAACAGGCGCTGCAACAGGCTTGGGCGGTCGGGTTCGGCCGGGGTTTCCAGCTGGCTCAGGGCCTTGCCCTGCAGGCTGCTCAGTTCGCCGAGCAGCAAGGGAATTTCCCGCGCCTGGCCAACCCGGCCATCCAGTTGCTTGGCAAAGGCTTTCAGCGGACGGCTGACCTCCCGGGGCAGGGGCAGGGACTGCAACTGGCTGACCAGCGCCGTCAGCGCGCTGCTCATCTGCTCGACCCGGGTTTCCCGCCGCTGCTCGGAGTCCAGCACGGCTTTTTCCAGACGCGGCAGAAGGGCAGCAAGTCCGGCGTCCATGTCGTCGGTGCGTACCACCTCGCGCATTTCCTTCATGCACTGGTCGACCGCGCGATCGGTGCCCTCCGCCGCCAGGGTGCTGCGTACCAGGCCACGACGCAGCAAGTCGAGACGGGCCGCCCATCGGCGTTCGAGCTTTTCCTGCTGTTCGATACTTTTGAGGTATTTCTCTTTCCAGCGATTGGCGTCGTCGCTCATTCATCGGTTCCGCGAGGGGCAGGACTCAACGCGGGCAATGCATCAGCCGTGAGCGAACCCGGCAGACGAATCTCTACCGCGACCGGCAGGTGATCGGATATGGGTTGGGCCAGGACCTCCACGCGCTCCAGGGTCAGGCTGGGGCTGAGCAGAATATGGTCCAGGCAACGTTGCGGACGCCAGCTGGGAAAGGTCGCCTGCAGTTGCGGCGCCAAGAGGCTGAGGTCCCTTAGAGGGGAATGCTCCAGCAGGTCGCTGGCATGGGTGTTCATGTCCCCCATCAGCACCTGATGCTTGTAGCCGCCGATCAACTCGCGGATGTACGCCAGTTGCCGGGTTCGGGTGCGGGCACCGAGCGCCAGATGCATCATCACCACCACCAGTGCCTCGGGACCCTCGCCAAAACGCACGAGGATCGCGCCGCGCCCCTTGGGGCCAGGCAGCGGGTGGTCTTCGATGGCCCAGGGGCGCAGGCGGCTGAGCACGCCATTGCTGTGCTGAGCCAGGCGTCCCAGGTTGCGATTGAGCTGTTGGTACCAGTAGGGGAAGGCGCCCAGTTGGGCCAGGTGTTCCACCTGATTGACGTAGCCGGAGCGCAGGCTGCCGCCATCGGCCTCCTGCAGGGCCACCAGGTCGAAATCGCCAAGCAGGTTGCCGATTTTCTGCAGATTGTCGGCACGCCCATGATGGGGCAGCAGGTGCTGCCAACCACGAGTCAGGTAATGGCGATAACGTTCGGTGCTGATACCGACCTGGATATTGAAACTGAGCAAGCGCAGACGACTGTCTGCCGGCAGGCCGGACGACGCCAAATGGTGCTCGTTGACCTGCGGATCATGCAGGCCAACGATGCGTTCCGAGCTCCAGCGCGGCATGGCGGCGGGCGCTTACTTGGCTGCGCGCTCTTTGGCGATCAACTGGTCAGCCACGCTCAGCGCGCCTTCAGGACCACCGGCGGTGCCCAGGTCGAAACGATACTTGCCGTTGACCACCATGGTCGGTACGCCGGTGATCTGGTAGGCCTGGGCCTTTTTCTTGGCGTCTTCGACCTTGCCTTTGACGGCGAAGGAATTGTAGGTGCTCAGGAACTTGTCCTTGTCGACGCCTTCGCCAGCCAGGAACTCGGCCATCTCTTCAGGAGTAGCGAGCTTCTTGCCGCCATGGATGGCTTCGAATACGGCCTTGTGCACCTTGTGCTCGACACCCATGGCTTCAAGGGTGATGAACAGCTGGCCATGGATGTTCCAGATACCGCCGAACATGGCCGGGATACGGACGAAGTTGACGTCGGCCGGGAGTTTTTCAGCCCAAGGATTGATGGTGGGTTCGAAAGCGTAGCAGTGCGGGCAGCCATACCAGAACAGCTCAACCACTTCGATCTTGCCTGGCACGGCAACCGGAACGGCGCTGCTCAACTCGACATATTGTTTACCGGCTTCAAGCGGTTCGGCCGCTTGAGCGGTCACGCCAAACAGGCTGGCGGTGACGAGTGCGGCGCTGAGAATCAGATTACGCATGCTTTACTCCTGGACAATTTTGGCGCCTCGCTCGACCTGAATTCGGCCAGGTCTTGGCGGGCTTGAGTTCGCTAGTGTAGCGGCAGACGCCATAAAAAAGGGCGGCCTGAGCCACCCTTTATGCTTGCACCGTCAGATTAATCGATCATTAACGTTGCCGTGGCTTAGCACCTTGGGCAACGCTGATCGAGCCGGCCTCAGTGCAGGCCCTGAATATAGCTGGACACCGCTTCGATGTCTTTGTTGCTCAGCTTGCCAGCGATGCTGCGCATCACCAGGGTATCGCCGTCGTTGGTACGGTTGCCTTCGCGGAAGTCGGTCAGCTGCTTGGCCACGTACTGTGCGTGCTGGCCGCCCAGATGGGGGAAGCCGGCTGCTGCGTTACCCGCACCGTTTGGCGAGTGGCAACCGGTGCAGGCAGGCATGCCCTGGTCGAGCTTGCCGCCACGGAACAGTTCTTCACCACGGGCCACGACTTTAGGATCTGCTGCGCCGACGCTGCCTTTCTGGCTGGCGAAGTAGGCGGCGATGTCAGCCAGGTCCTGATCGCTCAGGTTGGTCAACAGGCCTGTCATCTCCAGCACCTGGCGCTTGCCGGACTTGATATCGTGCAACTGCTTGTTCAGGTACTTTTCCCCCTGACCCGCCAGCTTGGGAAAGTTTGGCGCCATGCTGTTCCCATCAGGGCCGTGGCAAGCACCACAGACTGCGGCTTTCGCCTGACCGGCAGCAGCGTCGCCTGCGGCATGGGCGACACCTGTGATGCCCAAGGTCAACAGCAGACTCACGAGTAATTTGTTCATCAGCTAATCCAACTACGGCTAAGGGTTAAGAGTTATGGACCGGGATCACTCGCTCATCCAATGGATGATGACTCGGTAATCCTCGGCACTGCAGTCCATGCACAAACCACGCGGCGGCATCGCCTTGAAACCCTGGGTCACGTGTTGCACCAGCGTCTCCATACCTTGCGCCAACCTCGGCGCCCAAGCTTCCTGGTCGCCCTTGCGGGGCGCCGTGGGTAGTTGGCCGGAATGACAAGCCCCACAAACACGGTTGTACACAGCTTCCGGATCCTGTGTAGCCTGAGCGCCGTAAAACGGCATCAAGACACCGGCAGCTAGCAGCCATTTCGTCATAAAACGACCTTTTCAGGGTTGAGAGCGTGGTGCGTTCTAATGCGCATTCAAGGTTTATCGCTCTCGTGAACTTCATCCTACGCTGGGACAAAGCGCACACAAAATCTGCGGCATTATATACTGGCGTTACTGAAACGGAAATGACACCGCTCGCCGCGTCCACTCTCGGCATCGCCCCAATCGGAAATCCCATGCAACTCAAGAACCCCATCCTCGGTCTGTGCCAACAGGCTACGTTCATGCTCAGCGCCGCCAAAGTCGATCAATGCCCTGACGATGAAGGCTTCGAAGTGGCCTTTGCCGGGCGTTCCAACGCCGGCAAATCCAGCGCCCTGAACACCCTGACCCACGCCAGCCTGGCACGCACCTCGAAAACTCCGGGTCGCACGCAGTTGTTGAACTTCTTCAAGCTAGACGACGATCGCCGTCTGGTCGACCTGCCGGGCTACGGTTACGCCAAAGTGCCAATCCCGCTCAAGCAACACTGGCAGCGTCACCTGGAAGCCTACCTGGGCAGCCGCGAGAGCCTTAAGGGCCTGATCCTGATGATGGATATCCGTCATCCCATGACCGACTTCGACCTGCTGATGCTGGACTGGGCGGTCGCCAGCGGCATGCCGATGCACATCCTGCTGACCAAGGCCGACAAACTGACCTACGGCGCGGCCAAGAACACCCTGCTCAAGGTGCAGTCGCAGATCCGCAAGGGCTGGGGCGAAGCCGTCACCATCCAACTGTTCTCGGCCCCCAAGCGCATGGGCCTGGAAGAGGCCTACACCGTGCTGGCGGGCTGGATGGAACTGGCCGACAAAGGCGCCGAAGCCGAGGCCTGAGAGACGTAGGGAAAATTGCCTGGGGGATGATCAGGCAAGGCAAAAGCGCGGTGCGAAAGCGAAGTTTACTGGCTGTAAATGAGCATTTCGCGCCGCGCTTTTAACGCCGCATGATCATTTCCCAGGCGGTTTTCAGGCAAAAAAAACCCCGGACTTCGTATGGGGAGGGGGAAGTTCGGGGTTCAAGTTCTAGACCGCTAGGGCGGGGTCCAGATATCTGCCAACACTTAACACAACATAGGAGCATCGAAGGGCTTCACCAGCCATTCAGTAACTCTGAGTGGGCGTTCACCTATTTAGTTCCGGCCGGTTGCAAAAACTATTGGCAATAATCGATGAAATTTTCGGTGCTAATAGCTCTTCGCTAGTTTTTGCCGCGACACTATGCCGCGGCAAAAACACCTGAAAAGTGCCCTTAATGGGCCTCATCCCAGTTATTTCCCACCCCCACTTCCACCAATAGCGGCACATCCAGGGTCGCGGCACCGCTCATGTGCCCGCGAATTTCCTCACGAACCTGGTCCACCAGGTCCTCGCGCACTTCCAGCACCAGTTCGTCGTGCACCTGGAGAATCACTCGGGCATCCAGCCCCGAGGACTCCAGCCAGTTGTCCACGGCCACCATGGCTTTCTTGATGATGTCTGCCGCGGTGCCCTGCATCGGCGCATTGATCGCGGTGCGTTCGGCGCCGGCGCGCTCCTGTGGCTTGTTGGAGTTGATCTCCGGCAGGTACAGGCGGCGACCGAAGATGGTCTCGACATAACCCTGGTCCGCGGCCTGGGCGCGGGTGCGGTCCATGTACTCGCGAACCCCCGGGTAACGCGCGAAGTAGGTGTCGATATAGGCCTTGGCCTGCTTGGTATCGACACCGATGTCCTTGCCCAGCTTCTGCGCGCCCATACCGTAGATCAGGCCGAAGTTGATGGCCTTGGCGCTGCGGCGCTGATCGGAAGTGACGTCCTTGAGCTCGACCTTGAACACCTCGGCCGCCGTGGCGGTGTGCACGTCCAGGTTGTTGCGGAAGGCGTTGAGCAAACCTTCATCGCGGGACAGGTGCGCCATGATCCGCAACTCGATCTGCGAATAGTCCGCTGCCAGCAGCTTGTAGCCTGGCGGCGCGATGAAGGCCTGGCGAATGCGCCGGCCTTCAGCGGTACGTACCGGAATGTTCTGCAGGTTCGGATCGCTGGAGGACAGCCGGCCGGTGGACGCTACCGCCTGATGATAGGAGGTATGAATGCGCCCGGTACGCGGGTTGATCTGCTCCGGCAGGCGGTCGGTATAGGTGCTTTTCAGCTTGCTCATGGAACGGTACTGCATCAGCACCCGCGGCAGCGGATAGTCGTCTTCCGCCAGCTTGGCCAGCACCTCTTCAGCCGTGGATGGCTGGCCCTTGGCAGTCTTTTTCAGCACCGGCAGGCCGAGCTTGTCGTAGAGGATGCTGCCCAGCTGCTTGGGCGAGCCCAGGTTGAACTCCTCGCCGGCGATCTCGAAGGCTTCGCGCTCCAGGGCGACCATCTTGTCCCCCAGTTCGATGCTCTGCACTCCCAGGAGCTTGTCGTCCACCAGTGCTCCCTGGCGCTCGATGCGCGCCAGGACCGGCACCAAAGGCATTTCGATATCGGTGAGCACGCTGGCCAGGCTCGGTATCGCGGTCAGCTTGTCGAACAGGACCTGGTGCAGGCGCAGGGTCACGTCGGCATCTTCCGCGGCGTAGGGGCCGGCCTGCTCAAGGGGAATCTGGTCGAAGGTCAACTGCTTGGCACCCTTGCCGGCGATGTCCTGGAAACTCACAGTGCTGTGGTCCAGGTACTTCTGCGCCAGGCTGTCCATGTCATGGCGGGTGGCGGTGGAGTTGAGCACGTAGGATTCGAGCATGGTATCGAAGGCCACGCCGCGCACAGTGATGCCATTGGCCTGGTCGCCGCCGATGGCACAGTTGGCCAGGATGTTCATGTCGAACTTGGCGTGCTGGCCGACCTTGAGCAGCTTGGGATCTTCCAGCAAGGGCTTGAGGGCCAGCAGTACGCTGTCGCGATCCAGCTGTGCCGGCGCGCCCATGTAAGAGTGGGCCAGGGGAACATAGGCCGCTTCGCCGGCCTTGACCGAGAAGGACAGGCCCACCAGTTGCGCCTGCTGCGCATCGATCCCGGTGGTTTCGGTATCGAAGGCAATCAGCTTGGCGCCCTTGAGCTTCTCCAGCCAGGCATCGAAACGCTCCTGGTCGAGGATGGTTTCGTACTGCAGCTCCAGCGGAGCTTGCTCCACAGCCTGCGGCGGCGGCACGGCGGCGGGTGCCGCCTCAGCGCCGCTGAGCTCGACACGCTTGGCATCGCGCTGCAACTCGTCGAGCCAGCTCTTGAACTCCAGCAGGCTGTAGAGCTCCACCAGCTTCTCGCGGTCCGGCTCGCCCAGGTGCAGGTCGTCGAGCCCGACATCCAGCGGCACGTCGACCTTGATGGTCGCCAACTGATAGGAGAGGAAGGCCATTTCCTTGTGTTCTTCGAGCTTGGCCGGCAAGGTCTTGGCCCCGCGGATCGGCAGGGTCGGTACGATATCGAGCTGTTCGTACAGCTCCTTCAACCCGCCATTGACCCCGACCAGCAGGCCGGAAGCGGTCTTCGGACCAATGCCCGGCACCCCGGGAATGTTGTCGGAAGAGTCGCCCATCAGCGCCAGGTAATCGATGATCTGCTCGGGAGCGACGCCGAATTTCTCCTTCACGCCTTCCACATCCATGCTGCTACCGGACATGGTGTTGACCAGGGTAATGTGCCCGTCCACCAGCTGTGCCATGTCCTTGTCGCCAGTGGAAATCACCACCGGACGATCCGCCGCGGCGCTGCTGCGGGCCAGGGTACCGATCACGTCATCGGCCTCGACCCCTTCCACGCACAGCAGCGGGAAGCCCAGGGCGATCACGCTGGCGTGCAGCGGCTCGATCTGCACCCGCATATCGTCTGGCATGCTCGGGCGGTTGGCCTTGTATTCGGCGTACATGTCATCGCGGAAGGTCCCGCCCTTGGCATCGAAGACCACCGCGAACGGGCTGTCCGGGTACTGTTTGCGCAGGCTCTTGAGCATGTTCAACACGCCCTTGACCGCGCCGGTAGGCAGGCCTTTGGAGGTGGTCAGCGGTGGCAGCGCGTGGAACGCGCGGTACAGATATGAAGAACCGTCCACCAGGACGAGGGGGGCTTGGCTCATGAGCGGGATCAACCTTTTCGGCGGGTCCGGCGCTAGAATAGCGGGACCGTTGACGACAAAGGGACAAGGTTATCATGCGCACACTAAATCGCTTGCTGCTGACCGGCTTGATTGCAATCGCTCCATTGGCCGCGATCGCCGCAGAAGATGCGCCATCAGCGGACCCGGAAGTAACCATTCGCACGGAAGGCGACAAGACCATCCAGGAATACCGGCAAAATGGCTTCCTGTATGCCATCAAGATCACGCCAAAGGGCGGCAAACCCTACTTCCTGGTGCGTGCCGATGGCTCGGACGGCAACTTCATCCGTTCGGATCAGCCGGATATGCTGATCCCTTCGTGGAAAATCTTTGAGTGGTAAACCACTCCGACTTCAACTCAATGGCGCTGGCTGGATAGCAGCGCCCGTACTGGCAGTTTTTAACCATGTCTGTGTTCACCCCCCTGGCTCGGCCCGAGCTGGAAACCTTTCTCGCCCCGTATGGGCTCGGCCGCCTGCTTGATTTCCAGGGGATCGCCGCTGGTAGCGAAAACACCAACTTCTTCATCAGCCTGGAACGGGGCGAGTTCGTCCTGACCCTGGTGGAACGTGGCCCGGTCCAGGAAATGCCGTTCTTCATTGAACTGCTGGACGTGCTGCACCAGGCCAACCTGCCAGTGCCCTATGCCCTGCGCACCACCGACGGCGTCGCCCTGCGCGAACTGGCGGGCAAGCCGGCGCTGCTGCAACCGCGGCTGGCGGGCAAGCACATCAAGCAGGCCAACGCCCAGCACTGTGCCCAGGTCGGTGAGCTGCTCGGCCACCTGCACGTGGCCACCAAGGACCACATGATCAAGCGCAAGACCGATCGCGGCCTGGACTGGATGCAGGAAGAGGGCAGGCAACTGCTGTCGCACCTGGCCCCCACGGCCCAGGACCTGCTGCAACGGGCCCTGGATGAAATCGCCGCTCAGAAGGTGAAGATCCTCGCCCTGCCCCGGGCCAACATCCACGCCGATCTGTTTCGCGACAACGCCATGTTCGAAGGCACCCACCTGACCGGCCTGATCGACTTCTACAACGCCTGTTCGGGACCGATGCTCTACGACGTGGCGATCGCCCTGAATGACTGGTGCTCCGACGATGAAGGCGTACTCGACGGCCAACGGGCCCGAGCCCTGCTGGGCGCCTACGCGGCGCTGCGCCCGTTCACTGCGGCAGAGGCCGAACTCTGGCCGACCCTGCTGCGGGTGGCCTGCGTGCGCTTCTGGCTATCGCGGCTGATCGCCGCCGAGAGCTTCGCCGGGCAGGACGTGCTGATTCACGATCCGATGGAGTTCCAGCAGCGCCTGGCGCAGCGGCAACAGGTCAGCATCGCGCTGCCGTTCGCCCTGTAAACGCTTCGCGGGCAAGCCCGCTCCTACAGAGATGCGCTCAACCTGTAGGAGCGGGCTTGCCCGCGAAAGCCATCGCGCAACAATCCCCGCTTAAAGCTGCTCCAGGCAGCCCGCCAGATCATTCCCCAACTTCTCCAGCACCTGCTCATAGCCTTGAGCGGTTGCCGGCGTGTAACCGCCCAACGCATCCAGCTCCGCCAGTTTCACCGGCAGGCCGGCCACCAGGGTTTCCGCCAGGCGCGGGCGCAGGGGCGGCTCGCTGAACACACAGGTCTTGCCCACCTGCTGCAAGCGCGCGCGCATGGCGGCGACGTGCTGGGCCCCCGGCTGGACTTCCGCTGCCACGCTGAACACCCCGGCGTGCTTGAGGCCGTAGGCGTCCTCGAAGTAGTCGAAAGCTTCGTGGAACACGAAGTAAGGCTTGCCGGCGATCCCCGCCAGGCGGGCTTTTAAGCGAGCATCCAGGGCATCCAGACGCTCGCTGAACGCCTTCAGGTTGTTCTGGTAGCGGGCGGCATTGGCCGGGTCGGCGGCGCTCAAGTCCGCGGCCATGCGGGTGGCGATCACCCGGGCATTGATCGGCGACAGCCAGAGGTGCGCGTCCAGGGTGCCGGGGCGATGATCATGGTCATGTTCGTCGGCATCTTCAGCGTGGGAGTGGCTATCTTCGGCAAAGTGCCGGAGTCTCATGCCCGGCAGGTCCTGTACCGCCACCGAGGGCAGGCTACGGCCCTTCAGCACCCGCGGCAGGAAGCCTTCCATGTCCGGGCCGATCCAGTACAGCAGGTCCACACTCTGCACCTTGCGCACGTCCGAAGGGCGCAGCGCGTAGTTGTGCGGGGAAGCTCCGGGCGGCAGCAAAACCTCGGGAACCGCCACGCCATCCTGCACGGCGGCGGCAATCAGTTGCAGCGGCTTGATGCTGGTCAGCACCCGCACTTCGGCCTGGGCCGAGCCGATCGCGAACAGGCTGAAGGTAAAAGCGACAAAAAGGCGAAAAAGTCTGGGCACGATGGACACTCGAGGAGGCGAGAACGGGTAACATAATAACGTCTCTCACAAACCTCGTCGCCGCTCATGCCTAAAACACCCCTTGCCAGCCGTCCACACGACCACTCTCACTGCGTACACAGCGCACTGTCTGAGGCCGACGCCCTGTGCGCACGGCAAGGCCTGCGCCTGACCGCCCTGCGCCGGCGGGTGCTGGAGCTGGTGTGGCAAAGCCACAAGCCCCTGGGGGCCTACGACATCCTGGCCGTGCTCAGCGAGCAGGACGGCCGTCGCGCCGCCCCGCCAACGGTTTACCGGGCGCTGGATTTCCTCCTGGAAAACGGCCTGGTGCACCGCATCGCCTCGCTCAATGCCTTTGTCGGCTGCAACCACCCCGAGCACGCGCACCAGGGCCAGTTCCTGATCTGCCGCGAATGCCACGCCGCCATCGAGCTGGAACAGAAATCCATCAGCGACGCCATCATCAGCAGCGCCCGCGACGTCGGCTTCGTGGTCGAGGGCCAGACCGTCGAAGTGGTCGGGCTCTGCTCGGGCTGCCAGGGGGCTTGATGAGCAATGCGTTGATCCGCCTCGAGCAGGTCGGGGTGACCTTTGCCGGGCAGAACGTGCTGGAGAACATCCAGCTCAGCGTCGAACCCGGCCAGATCGTCACCCTGATCGGCCCCAATGGCGCCGGCAAGACCACGCTGGTGCGCGCCGTGCTCGGCCTGCTCAAGCCCGACACCGGCAGTGTCTGGCGCAAGCCCAAACTGCGGGTGGGCTATATGCCGCAGAAGCTTCATGTGGACCCGACCTTGCCGCTGTCGGTGCTGCGCTTTCTGCGCCTGGTGCCGGGAGTGGACCGTACCCGGGCGCTGGCAGCGCTCAAGGAAGTAGGTGCCGAGCAGGTGATCGACAGCCCGGTGCAGAGCATCTCCGGTGGCGAGATGCAGCGCGTGCTGCTGGCCCGGGCGCTGCTGCGCGAGCCGGAGCTGCTGGTGCTCGATGAACCGGTGCAAGGCGTCGACGTGGCCGGCCAGGCCGAGCTCTACAGCCTGATTACCCGCCTGCGCGACCGTCACGGCTGCGGCGTGCTGATGGTCTCCCACGACCTGCACCTGGTGATGAGCACCACCGATCAGGTGGTCTGCCTCAATCGCCACGTCTGCTGCTCTGGCCACCCCGAGCAGGTCAGCGGCGACCCGGCCTTCGTCGAGCTGTTCGGCAAGAACGCACCGAGCCTGGCGATCTACCACCACCATCACGACCATGCCCACGACCTGCATGGTTCGGTCGTCACCCAGCCCGCTTCGGGCCACGCCCATGTCCATGGAGAAAACTGCAAGCATGGCTGATTTTCTGCTCTACGCCCTGCTCGCAGGCCTGGCCCTGGCGGTGGTTGCCGGCCCCTTGGGGTCCTTCGTGGTCTGGCGTCGCATGGCCTATTTCGGCGATACCCTGTCCCACGCCGCGCTGCTCGGCGTGGCCCTGGGCTTTCTGCTGGATGTCAGCCCGGCGGTAGCGGTCACGGTCGGCTGCCTGCTGCTGGCGGTGCTACTGGTGACCCTGCAACAGCGCCAACCCCTGGCTTCCGACACGCTGCTGGGGATTCTTGCACCCAGCACCCTGTCTCTGGGCCTGGTGGTACTAAGCTTCATGCATGAAGTGCGAATCGACCTGATGGCCTATCTGTTCGGTGACCTGCTGGCGATCAGCCCGGGCGACTTGGCGTGGATTCTCGGCGGTAGCGCGGCGGTGCTGTTGCTGCTGGTGGCGTTGTGGCGCCCCTTGCTGGCGATCACCGTGCACGAGGAGCTGGCCAGGGTCGAAGGCCTGCCTGTGGCCTCGCTGCGCCTGGCGCTGATGCTGCTGATCGCCGTGGTGATTGCCGTGGCCATGAAGATTGTCGGGGTGTTGCTGATCACCTCGCTGCTGATCATCCCGGCCGCTGCGGCACAGCGTCACGCCCGCTCGCCGGAGCAGATGGCCCTGGGCGCCAGCCTGCTGGGCATGCTCGCGGTGTGCGGCGGGCTGGCGCTGTCCTGGTTCAAGGACACACCGGCCGGGCCGTCGATCGTGGTCACCGCCGCCACACTGTTTCTGCTGAGTTTTGTTCTGCCCCGTCGAGGGGTGTAGACTTGCTCGCTTTTTGCGCAATTAGAGAGTCGCAGGAATGAAGCCGTTCGCCTCCCGTTATCTGCTCCTTGTCGCATTTTCCCTGCTACTGGGAGCCTGCCAAAGCACGCCACCAGCGGCCACCGAGGTCCCTGATGCACGGGCCACGGCCATCGCGCAGCTGGAACAAAACATCGCCAGCAGCGAACTGGCCACCGCGGAAGATCAACTCAGTGCCTTGCAGGCGCAGACGCCCGACGACCCGCAACTGGTGCAGTACCAGCGGCAGTTGGCCGAAGCCTATCTGCAGCGCAGCCAGATCGTCCTGCAGAAGGGCGATGTGAACGCCGCAGCCACGGCCCTGAGCCGTGCCCGGGCACTGATGCCCAAGGCTCCGGCGCTGACCGGTGGGGTCAACAATGCCATTGCCCACGCCCGCAAGGCGGAGCTGGACAAGGCCGAAGCCGCCCTGAAGGCCGCCGAAGCGCGGCCTGCGGCCAAGCTGATCGATCCGACCGCCGATAGCACCACCGTCGCCTTGAACGTCACTGATATCCGCAAGCTGCGGCATCAACTCGATGCCCTGGCCGCCGATGTGGTGAACTACCAGTGCGACGTGAGCATCCAGGTACCACGCACCGAGGATTACCCCTGGCTGTCGACCCTGCTCGGCAAGCGGGTGAAGAAGCTCGACCCGGACTTTGAACAGAAGATCAGTCGGCAAATCGTGCGCCATGTACCGGCGCAGATGGTGCTGACGCCGCGCAAGGCGCAGTAAAGCCTTCGCCGGCAAGCCGGCTCCTACACGGAGCAGGCTTGTCGGGGAAAGTGTGTTCAGGCCGGGATTGCCTTGGCCTTTTCCTCTCGGCTCCAGACCCGATGTTGCGCGATGGCGGCAATGAATGCCTTCAGCGCCTTGGCATCGGCCCCCACGATCAAGCCTTCATCCGCCTCCAGCCGCAGGCTGTGCAACAGCTCCCGGGCATCGCCGTGCAGGGCAATCGCCTTGAGGTGCTTGTACGCCTCCAGCAAGTAATGCAGGGCCACGCCATTGCCGCTCAAGGCCTTGATCGACTGCGCACCTCCGGGCACGAACACCGCATCGAAGGCCACCGATGGCAAGCCCTCCATGGACGCATCCACCGGCAGGCTCTTGCCGTCTGCCGTGGTGACCGGCGCCGAGGTCGGCCCCAGTAGCTTGGCGTGTGCCCCTTCGGCCTTGAGAGCCTTTTTCAGCGCATCGATCGCTGCACCATCGACGCCGTTGGCCGCCAGAATCGCCACCTTCCGGGTTTTGATATTGCCCGGCAACAGGTTCGCCTGGCTCAGGGCCGGCGAGCGCGAGAGCGAAGTCTTGCGCTCCGCCACCGTGGCTTTCTTCGGCGCCGCCAGCCCGAGGTTCTCGGCCACTCGCGCGGCCAGTTGCAGGTCGATGTTGGCCAGAATCTCGTTGACCTGGCGTTCGCGGATCCATTCACGTTCCACCTTGCCCAGCTCAAAGCTGTAGGCGGCGATGATGTGCTCCTGCTCGTGCTTGCTCATGCTCTTGTAGAACAGCCGCGCCTGGGAGAAATGGTCGCTGAACGATTCGCTGCGCTGGCGGATCTTGTGCGCATCGATACGCTCGTTGTAACTCTCGAAGCCGCCATCCTCGGCCGCCGGTGGGGTTTCCCGGGGCCAGCCGCCGTCGATGGAATTGGGCTCATAGGAGGCCCGGCCCTTGTCCAGGGTGATGCGGTGCATGGCGTCGCGCTGGCTGTTGTGGAAGGGCGCCAGCGGCCGATTGATCGGCAATTCGTGGAAGTTCGGCCCACCCAGGCGGCTGATCTGGGTATCGGTGTAGGAAAACAGCCGCCCTTGCAACAGCGGGTCGTTGGAGAAGTCGATCCCGGGCACTATGTGCCCCGGGCAGAAGGCGACCTGCTCGGTCTCGGCAAAATAGTTGTCCGGGTTGCGGTTCAGCACCATCTTGCCCAGGGGCGTGATCGGCACCAGCTCCTCGGGGATCAGCTTGGTCGGGTCGAGGATGTCGAAATCAAAGTTGTGCTCGTCTTCCTCGGCGATGATCTGTACGCCGAACTCCCACTCCGGGTAATCCCCGGCTTCGATCGATTCCCACAGGTCGCGGCGATGGAAGTCGGTGTCCTTGCCCGCCAGCTTCTGCGCTTCATCCCAGACCAGCGAACAGGTACCCACCGTCGGCCGCCAGTGGAACTTGACGAAGCTCGACCGGCCCTGGGCGTTGATCAGGCGAAAGGTATGCACGCCAAAGCCCTGCATGGCCCGCAGGCTTTTCGGAATGGCCCGGTCTGACATGGCCCAGATCACCATGTGCGCCGATTCCGGCTGCAGCGAGACAAAGTCCCAGAAGGTGTCATGGGCCGAGCCGCCGGTGGGTATTTCGTTGTGGGGTTCGGGTTTCACGGCGTGTACGAAATCGGGGAACTTGATCGCGTCCTGAATGAAGAACACCGGCATGTTGTTGCCCACCAAGTCGAAGTTGCCTTCGTCAGTGAAGAACTTCACCGCAAAGCCGCGCACATCACGCACGGTGTCGCCAGAGCCTCTTGGCCCCTGGACCGTGGAAAAGCGTACGAACACTGGTGTTTTCTTCCCCGGATCACGCAGGAAACCGGCCTTGGTCAATGCCGAATGGTTGTCATAGCTCTGGAAGTAACCATGGGCACCCACCCCTCGGGCATGCACGATGCGCTCGGGAATCCGCTCATGGTCGAAGTGGGTGATCTTCTCCCGCATGATGAAGTCTTCCAGCAGCGAAGGCCCACGAGCACCGGCTTTGAGGGTGTTCTGGTTGTCGGCGATCTTCACCCCCTGGTTGGTCCGCAGGGCCTGCCCGGTGGCGTCGGAGCGGAACGTCTCCAGGCTCTTGAGCTTGCTGTTGCTGTTGCCGCGGTCCAGGGTGTCGGTCCCGGCCATCTGGCTTTTTGGGGTATCGGGCTTCTTCGTGCTCATCAGGCAAAACTCCTCGTTGGCGAAATCCCTGGCGTGCCGGGGCTTCGTGGGCAAAGGCCTCCAGGCACGGCACCTGGCGGCTTTCGAGTGACTTAAGTAGTGACTGACGAGAAGGTGCGGGCGTTCCTTTTTTATGACCTTTGATCGCGTTATTGCCAAATGGCAGGATGATTGCGAAATAAATGCTAAGAACCTCTATACGGACAGGCTAAAATGCGCGCCCGGCTAACCGCTGATCCTTTTCTAACGCGCCCCACAAGGTTCGCTACGTGATCGAGTTTCAAAACGTCCATAAAACCTACCGGGTCGCCGGTAAGGATATTCCCGCCCTGCACCCGACCAGCCTTCGGGTCGAGAATGGCCAGGTGTTCGGCCTGATCGGCCACTCCGGTGCGGGTAAAAGTACTCTGCTGCGCCTGATCAACCGCCTGGAAAACCCCAGTGGCGGCACCATCGTCGTCGACGACGAAGACGTCACCGCCCTGGACGCCAGTGGCCTGCGCCGCTTCCGCCAGCAGGTCGGCATGATCTTCCAGCACTTCAACCTGCTGTCGTCCAAGACCGTGGCCGACAACGTCGCCCTGCCCCTGACCCTGGCCGGCGAGCTGTCGCGCAGCGACATCGACCGCCGGGTGGCCGAGCTGCTGGACCGGGTCGGCCTGGCCGACCACGCGAAGAAATACCCGGCGCAGCTGTCCGGCGGCCAGAAGCAGCGCGTCGGCATCGCCCGCGCCCTGGCCACCAAGCCGAAGATCCTGCTGTGCGACGAGGCCACCAGTGCCCTGGACCCGCAGACCACCGCCTCGGTCCTGCAACTGCTGGCCGAGATCAACCGCGAGCTGAACCTGACCATCGTCCTGATCACCCACGAGATGGACGTGATCCGTCGCGTCTGTGACCAGGTGGCGGTGATGGACGCCGGCGTGATCGTCGAACAGGGCCCGGTGGCCGACGTGTTCCTGCACCCCAAGCACCCGACCACCCGGCGCTTCGTCCAGGAAGACGAGCAGATCGACGAGAACGAGCAGCGCGACGACTTCGCCCACGTACCGGGGCGCATCGTGCGCCTGACCTTCCAGGGCGATTCCACCTACGCGCCGCTGCTGGGCACCGTGGCCCGGGAGACCGGGGTCGACTACAGCATCCTCGCCGGACGCATCGACCGCATCAAGGACACCCCTTACGGGCAACTGACCCTGGCCATCACCGGCGGTGACATGGAAGCGGCCTTCGCCCGCTTCACCGCGGCCGATGTCCACATGGAGGTGCTGCGCTGATGGATACCTTCTTCGCCAACATCGACTGGCTGGAAATCTGGCTGGCCACCGGCGACACCCTGATGATGCTCGGCGGCTCGCTGCTGTTCACCGTACTGCTGGGCCTGCCACTGGGCGTGCTGCTGTTCCTCTGCAGCCCGCGCCAACTGCTGGAGCAGAAGTCGCTGTATGCGCTGCTGTCGCTGGTGGTCAACATCCTGCGTTCGCTGCCGTTCATCATTCTGCTGATCGTGATGATTCCCTTCACCGTACTGATCACCGGCACATCGCTGGGGGTTGCCGGGGCCATTCCACCGCTGGTGGTCGGCGCCACGCCGTTCTTTGCCCGGCTGGTGGAAACCGCCCTGCGCGAAGTGGATCGCGGCATCATCGAGGCCACCCAGTCCATGGGGGCCAGCACCCGGCAGATCATTACCAATGCCTTGCTCCCGGAAGCCCGCCCGGGCATCTTTGCCGCTATCACCGTGACTGCCATTACCCTGGTGTCCTACACCGCCATGGCCGGCGTGGTGGGGGCCGGTGGCCTGGGCGACCTGGCGATCCGCTTCGGCTACCAGCGCTTCCAGACCGATGTGATGGTGGTGACCGTGGTGTTGCTGCTGGTGCTGGTCCAGGTTCTGCAAACCGTCGGCGACAAGCTGGTGGTGCACTTTTCCCGCAAATAAAATTGCCGGCCCAGGCCGGCAGGCGCCCGGGGTCGGGCGACTTACAAGGAGCTTGTTGGATGAAAAAACTACTCGTCGCTTTCGCAGCCGTTGCCGCGTTCTCCGCGCACGCCGCCGAAACCCTGACCGTGGCCGCCACACCAGTGCCCCACGCCGAGATCCTGGAGTTCGTCAAACCGGCCCTGGCCAAGGAAGGCGTGGACCTGAAGGTCAAGGTCTTCACCGACTACGTGCAGCCCAACGTGCAAGTCGCCGAAAAGCGCCTGGACGCCAACTTCTTCCAGCACCAGCCCTACCTGGATGAGTTCAACAAGGCCAAGGGCACCAAGCTGGTGAACGTTGCCGGTGTTCACGTCGAGCCCCTGGGTGCCTATTCCAGCAAGTACAAGCAGCTCTCCGAACTGCCGGGCGGCGCCACCGTGGTGATCCCCAACGACGCCACCAACGGCGGCCGCGCGCTGTTGCTGCTGGACAAGGCCGGCCTGATCAAGCTCAAGGATTCCAACAACATCCTGGCCACCATCAAGGACATCACCGAGAACCCCAAGGACCTGAAGTTCCGTGAACTGGAAGCTGCCACCATCCCGCGCGTGCTGACCCAGGTCGACCTGGCGCTGATCAACACCAACTATGCCCTGGAAGCCAAGCTGGATCCTTCCAAGGACGCCCTGGTGATCGAAGGCAAGGATTCGCCTTACGTGAACATCCTGGTGGCCCGTCCTGACGACAAGGATTCGGACGCCATGAAGAAGCTGGTCGCGGCCCTGCACAGCCCTGAAGTGAAGCAGTTCATTCTCGAGAAGTACAAAGGCGCCATCGTGCCGGCGTTCTGATCGGTTGCAGAAACACAAACGGGGCGCCTTGGGGCGCCCCGTTTCGTTGTAGCCGCTGCCGAAGGCCGGGATAAGGCGCCCAGCGTCTTCCGAGGGCCTCAGGAGCGCGTCCTCTTCGAGGCCGATCGCAGCCTGCGGCAGCGGCTACAGGGTTCGGCGGTTCGGCGGTTCGGCGGTTCGGCGGTTCGGCGGTTCGAGCATGTAGCGTTATTTGCGCTGCAGCATCACCGGCAGTTGGGCCACCAGCTTCTGGTTGTTCAACGGAGCACGGATGAAACCGCGCTGGGTACCGTCCGGGCCGATCACCGCCAGGTTGCCGCTGTGGTCCACGGTGTAGTTGGGCTTGCTGGTATCGGCCGGGATGAAGGGAATGCTCACGGCGTTGGCAAGCTTCTGCAGGTCTTCCACCGAGGAGGCGGTCAGGCCCTTGAAGTCCTTGTCGAAGTAGCCCAGGTACTGCTTGAGCTGCTGCGGGGTATCACGGTTGGGGTCGACGCTGACCAGGACCACCTGCAGCTTGTCCACCGCTTCCTTGGGCAGCTCGCTCTTGATCTGCCGCAACTGCGCCAGGGTGGTGGGGCAGATGTCCGGGCAGAAGGTGTAGCCGAAGAACAGCAGCGACCATTTGCCCTTCAGCTCGTCGATCACCACTGGCTGGCCGTCCTGGTCGACCATCTTCACCGCAGGCAGGGTACGGCTTTGCGGCAGCAGGATGATGCCCGCATCGATCAGTGCAGTGGGGTCGCCCTGACCCTTGCCGGACAGTACTTTGTTGACGGTAAGCCCCAGCACCAGGGCCACCAGGGCAACGAGAATAAAGACGGTTTTCTGAGTTCGAGTCATAGGATCAACAATAGGTAGTGGTCTACGAGCAGGGCGATGAACAGCAGGAACAAGTAATAAATAGAGTACTTGAAGGTGTTGATCGCCGCGTGCGGCCGAGTGCCACGGTACAGCACCCAGGCCCATTGCAGGAAGCGCCCGCCCAGGGCCAGGGCACACACCAGGTACAGCACGCCACTCATGTGGATGACATAGGGCAGCAAGCTCACCGCCAGCAGGGCAAAGGTGTAGAGCAGGATGTGCACCTTGGTGTAGTGCTCGCCATGGGTGACCGGCAGCATCGGGATATCGGCCTTGGCGTACTCCTCTTTGCGGTGGATGGCCAGGGCCCAGAAGTGCGGCGGGGTCCAGGCGAAGATGATCAGCACCAGCAGCAGCGGTTCTGCGCTCATGTGCCCGGTGGCGGCGACCCAGCCCAGCAACGGTGGAGCCGCGCCGGCCAGCCCGCCGATCACGATGTTCTGCGGCGTCGCGCGCTTCAGAAACCCGGTGTAGACCACCGCATAGCCCAGCAGCGAGGCCAGGGTCAGCCAGGCCGTGAGTGGATTGGTGAAGGTCAGCAGCAGCGCCTGCCCGGCTAGCGCCAGGAGCAGGGCAAAGGCCAGCGCCGCTCGTGGCGATACCCGGCCTTCGGCCAGGGGCCGCTTGTGGGTCCGGGCCATCAGCGCGTCGATGCGCCGGTCCACCACATGGTTGACCGCCGCCGCCCCGCCCGCGCACAGGGCAATGCCCAGGTTGCCGAACACCAGCACGGTCCACGGAACCCCAGCGCGGGTGGCGAGGAACATGCCCACCAGCGAGGTGATCAGCATCAGCACCACCACCTTGGGTTTGGTCAGCTCCAGGTAATCGCGCCAGATCGCCTGGGGATGCTGACGTTCGCTGATCAGAGTCGCCATGGCATCTCTCCTTTGATGGTGATGGGACCCGCCATCTGTTTACGCGGGCTGAGCCGCCAGCCCAGGGGCAGGCGATCCCGGGCCCGTACCAGGCTGGTACGGGCGTGGTAGTTGACCAGCACCAGGGTCAGCAGCAGCGCCGCCCCCCCGGCGTTGTGGGCCACGGCCACCGGCAGTGGCAAATGAAAGAACACGTTGCTCAGGCCCAGGCTGACCTGCGCCCCCAGCGCCACCAGCACCAGCCCGGCCAGGCGGGTCATGCCGGTCTGCCGCAGCTGCCAGGCCAGGCCCAGCAACACCAGGGTCACCAGCACCGCGCCGATCCGGTGGGTCATGTGGATGGCGGTGCGGGCATCACTGTCCAGTTGCCCGCCCAGGTAGTTGGGGCCGATGTGCTGGGTCAGGTGGAAGCCGTTGGCGAAATCCATGTTCGGCCACCACTGGCCATGGCAGGTGGGCAAGTCGATACAGGCCACCGCCGCGTAGTTGGAACTGACCCAGCCGCCCAGGGCGATCTGCCCGATCACCAGCACCAGCCCGGCGGTAGCCCAGTGCTGCAAGCGCCGCGGCACGATCAGCGCCGGCAATACCCCGGACAGGCGCAAGGTCAGCAGGAACAACAGGCTCAGGGTGGCGAAACCGCCCAGCAGGTGCGCGGTGACCACTTGCGGCCAGAGCTTGAGGGTCACCGTCCACATGCCGAAGGCCGCCTGGGCGAACACCACTGCCAGGAGGAACAGCGGCAGCTTCAGGGGCTGCCCCGGATGCCGGCGATGGGTCCAGGCCCGGGCCGCCAGGAGCACGATCAGCAGCCCCAGGGTACCGGCGAAGTATCGGTGGATCATCTCGTTCCAGCCCTTGTGGGCCTCCACCGGGGTATCGGGAAAATGCAGCTCGGCATGGGCCAACTGGGCTTCGCTTTTCGGCACGCTGATAAAGCCGTAGCAGCCGGGCCAGTCCGGGCAGCCGAGGCCGGCATGGGTCAGCCGGGTGTAGGCGCCGAGCAGCACCACGATCAGGGCCAGCAAGGTGGCAAACAACGCGAGGCGAAATCCAGGTTTGGCCATGACGATGCCCTTATCCGATGTTCGACAGTTTCAGCAGGTGGCGCAGGTCGTTGAGCAGGTCCTTGCCCTTGACCCGGGCGTCATAGCGCAGCACCAGGTTGCTGTGGGGGTCGACGATCCACAGCTGCGGCGCCTCCTTGTCGTTGGCGCCCTTGGTGAAGGTCGCCAGGTCCAGGGGGTAGCGTTGCAGTTGCGGGTATTCACGCTGCAGCTTGGCTTCGTATTCGGCGCTCAGGGGCCGGGCGCTGGCCAGGGCATGGCTGGCCCGCGAGGCATCACGGCCCAGGGCGATCTGGATCTGCCGCGCCAGGTACACCAGTTGCTGGCAATCCACTGCGCACTCCCCGGGCGCGGTGACCAGAACCTGCCAGCGATCCTCCTCGGCCTGCACGCCGATCTGGGCGCGGGTCTGGCCATTGCCGATCAGCTCGCCGTGATAACTGCGGCTTTCCGGTACCCAGAACTGCAGCTTGTACATGCCGGTGGCAAGGATCATCGGGCCGATCACCATCAGCAGGATCAGCACCAGTTGCCAGCGGCCGCGCCGCCGGTTGGGCGCCTGGGCGTCAGAGATGTTGGGTGGATTCATGGCCGTTCCCATGGCGTTTCTCCCGAGTGTTGTGCCAGCCGAAATAGAGATAGAGAGCGAACAGCGCCAGGGCCATGGCGAACCACTGCACCGCATAGGCCTGGTGTTTTTCCGGGCCCATGGCGACCACCGGCCATTCGGTCAGGTAGGCACCCGGGCCCGACTCCAGGCGCACTTCATGGTCGAAACCGCTGCGGCCCAGCTCGGCCCAGAGCGCTTGTGGCGCCACGGCGGTAATCAGCCGCGGCCAGATCGCACCGCTGGGGTCGGCGTGCAGCTGGAATGCCGCGCCCGGGGAAACGTAGACCCAGGCATCCAGGCTCAGGCTCTGCTGCGGGGTGCTGAATACGGGAGGCGTGCGCCGGTCGGGCCAGGGCAGCCAGCCGCGGTTGACCAGCAGCCAGCGACCGCTGGCCTGGTCGAGGAAGGGTTGCAGCAGCTCGACCCCGACCTTGCCGTCATGCAGGCGGTTATCCATCAACAGGCTGTGGTCGGCATCGAAATGACCGTGCAGGCGTACCCGGCGAAAAGCCGGATCCTCGCTGGCCAACAGCTCGAACAGGGCCACCGGCTCCGCCGCACGGCGCTCGGCGTAGCTGGCCAGCAACTGGCGCTTCTGCTCGCCCCGGCCCAGTTGCCAGAAGCCCAGGGCAACCAGCACCGGCAGCAGCAAAAGCACCACCAGGGTCGGCCCGATGCCCGGCCGGAAGCCCTTCATGGCTGGCCTGCAAGGCTGAGAAATCCACTCGCTATACTGCTGTACATCGCGTTTCCCCCGGAGTCCCACCATGCTCAAAGCAGCCATCGTCCTGATGCTGATTGCCACGGTTGTCAGCCTGTTCAGCGGCCTGTTCTTTCTGGTCAAGGACGACAGTTCATCCAAGCGCCTGGTGACCTCACTGAGCATTCGGGTCGCGCTGGCCGTGGTCACCGTCGGCTTGATCGCCTGGGGTTTCTTCAGCGGCCAGCTGGTCTCCCACGCGCCCTGGTAGGGCGCCTCAGAGCACGTAGACGAAAACGAACAGGCCGATCCAGACCACGTCGACGAAGTGCCAGTACCAGCTGGCGGCCTCGAAGCCGAACTGGTGCTCGGCGTCGAAATGCCCGCGCATAATGCGCATCAGCATCACGAACAGGATCAGGGTGCCAATGGTCACGTGGGCACCGTGGAAACCGGTGAGCATGAAGAAGGTGGCGCCGTAGATCCCCGAACCCAGGGTCAGCCCCAGCTCGTGGTAGGCATGGATGTATTCCTCGGCCTGAAAGCCCAGGAAGGCGCAACCCAGCAGCACCGTCAGCGCCAGCCAGATCTTCAGCGCGCCGCGATGGCCTTTCTTCAAGGCGTGGTGGGCGATGGTCACGGTGACGCTGGAACTCACCAGCAGGATGGTGTTGAGCAGCGGCAGGCCCCAGGGGCTGATGGTGCCCTTGGGCGGCGGAAAGAGTTTCGGGTCGGGGTTGTTGAGCAGCGGCCAGACGAACTCGAAGTTCGGCCACAGCATGTGGGCGATGCCCTTGTGCCCCTCACCGCCGAGCCAGGGCCCGGACATGTGCCGCACATAGAACAGCGCACCGAAGAAGGCCATGAAGAACATCACTTCGGAAAAGATGAACCAGCTCATGCCCCAGCGGAACGAGCGATCGAGCTGGGCGCTGTAGAGCCCGGCGCGGCTTTCCTTGACCACCGCACCAAACCAGCCGAACAGCATGTAGGCCAGCAGCAGGCCGCCGACGAAAAAGATCAGCGGGCCGTGGGATTCCGGTCGCGCAGCCTTGAGGTCGTTGAACCAGATACCCAGGCCCACCACGGTGACGAACATGCCCACCGTTGCGATGATCGGCCACTTGCTCTGGGCGGGAACGTAATAGTGCTCATGAGTCGCCATGGGTTGTTCTCCTTATCGGGCACGCTAGATCGTCTAGCCACCGTTCTTGGCGGCAACCGCCACCGGTGGATGACGCGCGGTGATATCGAACAGCGTGTAAGCCAGCGTCAGGTGCTTCACATCCTTGGGCATGTCACGGTCAACGATGAAACGCACCGGCATCTCGATCTTCTCGCCCGGCTGCAGCACCTGCTGGGTAAAGCAGAAGCACTCGGTCTTGTGGAAATACATGGCCGCGCTGCTGGGGGAGATGCTCGGGATCGCCTGGGCGCTCATCGGGTGGTCGCTGGGGTTGCGGGCGATGAAGATCATCTCGTTCACCGCCCCCGGATGGACCACGATGTCATCGGACTTGGGATAGAAATCCCAGACCATGTCGATGGCATTGGTGGACAGGAACTGCACCCGCACCTGGCGCGATACATCCACCTGCTGCCCCTGGTCCGCATACTGCCCACCGGTCTTGCCGTTGATCCCCAGGGCCTTGCACATCACGTCGTAGATCGGCACCAGGGCAAAACCGAAGACGAACATCGCCACCACCACCAGCAACAGGCGGGTCACCAGTTTCTTCAGCGTTACCTCGGCCATCTCAACGTCCTCCCAAGCCTGTAGGAGCCGGCTTGCCGGCGAAGCGGGCACCACCCTCTGGCGCCTTCGCGAGCGAGCTCGCTCCTACAGCACAGATGTTCATTTCACTTCCGGCGGGGTGACAAAGGTGTGGTACGGCGCCGGCGAGGGAATACTCCACTCCAGGCCTTCGGCACCTTCCCAGGGTTTGGCCGGAGCCGCTTTGCCGCCGCGGATGCACTTGATGACGATGAACAGGAAGAAGATCTGCGTCGCACCGAAAGTGAAGGCACCGATGGAGGACACCATGTTGAAGTCGGCGAACTGCAGGTTGTAGTCCGGGATCCGCCGCGGCATGCCCGCCAGCCCCACGAAGTGCATGGGGAAGAACGCCATGTTCATGCCGACGAAGGACAGCCAGAAGTGCAGCTTGCCCAGGGTCTCGTCGTACATGTGCCCGGTCCACTTGGGCAGCCAGTAGTAGGCCGAGGCGAAGATCCCGAAGATCGCCCCCGGCACCAGTACGTAGTGGAAGTGCGCCACCACGAAGTAGGTGTCCTGGTACTGGAAGTCCGCCGGGGCAATGGCCAGCATCAGCCCGGAGAAACCGCCGATGGTGAACAGGATGACGAAGGCCACCGCGAACAGCATCGGTGTCTCGAAGGTCAGCGAGCCCTGCCACATGGTACTCACCCAGTTGAACACCTTGACTCCAGTGGGCACGGCGATCAGCAGGGTGGCGTACATGAAGAACAGCTCGCCCACCAGCGGGATGCCCACCACGAACATGTGGTGCGCCCAGACGATGAACGACAGGAAGGCGATCGCCCCGGTGGCATAGACCATCGAGGTGTAGCCGAACAGTGGCTTGCGGCTGAAGGTGGGGATGATCGAGCTGACCGCGCCGAAGGCCGGCAGGATCATGATGTACACCTCGGGGTGGCCGAAGAACCAGAACACGTGCTGGAACAACACCGGGTCACCGCCGCCGGCTGCACTGAAGAAGCTGGTGCCGAAATGGATGTCCATCAGCATCATGGTCACCACCCCGGCCAGTACCGGCATCACCGCAATCAGCAGGAAGGCGGTGATCAGCCAGGTCCAGACGAACAGTGGCATCTTCATCAGGGTCATGCCCGGGGCTCGCAGGTTGAGGATGGTGGCGATCACGTTGATCGCGCCCATGATCGAGCTGACGCCCATCAAGTGGATGGCGAAGATGAAGAAGGTCACGCTTTCCGGGGCGTAGGTGGTGGACAAGGGGGCATAGAAGGTCCAGCCGAAGTTCGGCCCGCCGCCGGGCATGAACAGGGTCGAGATCAGCAACAGGAAGGCCGCCGGCAGCAGCCAGAAGCTGAAGTTGTTCATCCGCGGCAGGGCCATGTCCGGCGCGCCGATCATCAACGGGATCATCCAGTTGGCCAGGCCGACGAAGGCCGGCATCACCGCACCGAAGACCATCACCAGGCCATGCATGGTGGTCATCTGGTTGAAGAACGCCGGCTCGACGATCTGCAGCCCGGGCTGGAACAGTTCGGCACGGATCACCATGGCGAACGAGCCGCCCAGCAGGAACATGCAGAAGCTGAACCACAGGTACAGGGTGCCGATGTCCTTGTGGTTGGTGGTCAGTACCCAGCGCATCAGGCCCTTGGCCGGGCCATGGGCGTGGTCATCATGGCCGGCGTGGCCGTGGTCATCGATCACAGCACTCATGTCCTGTCTCCTGCGAGCGAATGGACTGGATGATCGGCGGCGAAACGCCGCGACCGGTTGCGCACATACCCCATGAGCCGGCTCATTTGCTTTCCGCCTGCTTCAGCGCCAGGACTTCCTTGGGCGTCACCATGTCGCCCTTGTTGTTGCCCCAGGCGTTGCGTTCGTAGGTGACGACGGCGGCGATGTCGACTTCCGACAGCTGCTTGCCGAAGGCGGCCATGGCGGTGCCCGGCTTGCCGTGGAACACCAGGCTCAGGTGAGCCTCCTTGGGACCGGTAGCGATCTTCGAGCCCTTGAGGGCCGGGAACATCGGCGGCAGGCCCTGGCCTTCCGCCTGGTGACAGGCAACGCAGGTGGTGTGGTAGATCTTGTCACCGCGGGCCACCAACTCGTCGAGGGTCCATTCCTTGCTGGTCAGCTCCTTGAGCTTGGCCGCCTCGGCCTTGCGCTCGCCCATCCAGGTGTCGTAGTCGGCCTGGCTCTTGACCTCCACCACGATCGGCATGAAGCCGTGGTCCTTGCCGCACAGCTCGGCGCACTGGCCACGGTAGATGCCGGGCTTGTCGACCCGGGTCCAGGCTTCGTTGACGAAACCCGGGATAGCATCGCGCTTGACCGCGAAGGCCGGCACCCACCAGGAGTGGATGACGTCGGCGGCGGTCACCAGAAAGCGCACCTTGGCGCCCACCGGCAGTACCAGCGGCTGGTCGACCTCCAGCAGGTAGTGCTCGCCCTTGGTGCTCTGGTTGTGGATCTGGTCGGCGGGGGTGGCCAGGTTGCTGAAGAACTCCACGTCCTGGCCGAGGTATTTGTAGTGCCACTTCCACTGGTAGCCGGTGATCTGGATATCCACGTCCGGCTCGCTGGTGTCGTACATCTTGATCAGCGTCGCCGTGGCAGGCACGGCCATGGCCACCAGGATCAGGAAGGGAATGATGGTCCAGAGGATTTCCACCGTGGTGCTTTCGTGGAATTTGGCCGGGACCTGGCCAACGGAACGGCGGTGAACGATCATCGACCAGAACATCGCACCGAAGACGATGACGCCGATCACCACACAGATCCAGAAGATGGTCATGTGCAGGTCGAATACCGCGTGGCTTATCTCGGTCGCCCCAGGCGTCATATTCACGGTCCAGGCGGCTTGCGCCTGGCTGAATACCGACCACAACAGGAGGCCCATCCAGACATGTGGATGTCGCATCATTGCGGGTTCCCCTTATCGTTCTTGTTATCCCGCCGGCTTAACACCTGCGGCAAGGGAGCGGCTGCCTAGACTACGAACTTAAACCGGCCGAGCCTTCGCTGCATTTGCAGTCGGGCATCATCAGCTAACTTCATACAAGGGCGAGTATAGACAGCGACTCCCACCTCGCAACGCGAGGGCGTAAATCAACTGAAACACTAATAAGGAGGTTTGCAGGCCACGGCGGGAAAGGGATCGAGTGCCCTGGATGGCGAAACGATATAACCGTGGTGACTAAGCATGAAATAATTATGACAAATGCGTCTTAAGCGCTTTTGTAAGCAGGCTAACTTATGTTCTCCCTATTCAATTGCCCTTGTTCCCTGGAGTTTTCATGAACACCGCCGCATTGCGCGAGCAGATCAAACTGGCCCAGCAGCACGAAGCCAGTACCGGCCTCCTGACCCGTCAGTTGGAGAGCCAATTGCCTCACCTGCACCCTGCCATCCAGCTGCCCGAAGTCGACGCCAAGGGCGTCATGACCCGTTTTGTCAGCGCCTATATCGACCAGGTTCCAGACCTTCTGGACGCCGCCAACTCTGTAGCCCGGGAAGCCGGCATCGAGTCGCAGATCAAGCCGGTGCTGAAGATCGCCGAGCAATTCTTCCTCCAGCCGCCGGCCATCATGGATGGCCACGTCGGCCTCGACGGCCTGCTGGATGAAGCCTATCTGGCCCACCGTCTGGTGGAAGAGGTCAACGACCTGTACATCAAGCATTTCGGCCGTCCGCTGATCCCCCTGGACATGACTGTCGCCAACCTCATCGCCCACCAACTGATCGGCGAAACCTTCGCCAACCAGCTGGACGAAGCGGTGCACCACGCCGTCGACGCCATGCTCGACGAAGAAAGCTTCGCCCTGGAGTCGGTGGAAGCCTACCGCGAGAAACTCAGCAGCCCGGACACCGAGGCCGCCTGGAAACGCTGGCCTTGCCTGTCACGCCAACTGGGCGTGGAACTGGAACTCGACCAGCCCGCCGCCTGACCCATTCCTCGCCAGCAAGGCTCGCAGCGAGCCTTGTGGCGAAGGGCCTGGCTCGCCCAAGCCCCTCCCGCCCACCCGGCGATTCAACCTCTCGCCGCAGCCGCCCCCACGCCGCTGGTGGTGGTCAACCGGCCCTCCAGGCGCCGCTTCAAGCCCCGCGTTTCGATCACCAGCCGCGAGCCCTTGGCACTGTTGGCCCGATTCCAGTCTTCCAGCAACTCCAGGCACGCATGGTCGATATAACTGAGGTTGCTGAGGGGCACATGCACAGTGGTGGCCGGGGGAATCGTCGCCAGTACCCGAGTCAGGGCCGGCACCTTGAGAAAGGTCGCAGCGCCGACCAGACGCAACTCCATCTCGCCTTCCTCTGCCAGGTCGATCAGGCTGATCTTCAAGCGCGACGCCTTGAACGCCAGCTTGGCCAGGGTCAGGGCAAAGCCGATCAGTACCCCGGTCAGCAGGTCGCTGAAGACAATCGCCAGGGCCGTCACCGCGTAAGTCAGCATCGGCATGCGCCCGTAGCGCCCCAGGCCGCGAAAGACCTTGAGGTCCACCAGCTTGACGCCGGTGTAGACCAGCACCCCCGCCAGGCTCGCCACCGGAATGCTCTGCAGCACGCTGGACAGCACCAGCACGAAACCCAGCAGCCACAGGCCATGGAAAATCGTCGAATAACGGGTCTGGGCCCCGGCCTGGACATTGGCCGAGCTGCGCACGATGACCCCGGTCATGGGCAGGGCACCCAGCAGACCGCAGAGCATGTTGCCCACGCCCTGGGCCGACAGTTCACGGTCGAAGTCCGAGCGCTGGCCGCTGTGCATGCGATCCACCGCGGCGGCGGACAGCAGGGTTTCGGCACTGGCGATAAAGGCCACGGCGAAGGCGGCGATCAGCAGGTTGGGGTCCGCCAGATTGAGCAGGTCGGCGGGGCGCAGCCAGTCGATGGCCTCGGCCAGGTTGGCCGGCACCTCGACGCGCTTCACCGGCAGCGCCAGCAGCAGGCTGGCCAGGGTCGCCAGCCCGACACCGAGCAGGGCACCGGGGATGAACCGCAGCGCCTGGGGCCGCCACTTGTCCCAGCCCCACATCACCGCGATGGTCGCCAACCCCAGCAAGCCAGCCTGCCACCCCAGGCTCGGCAAGGCCTGCGCCAGAGCCTGGGGAAAGCCCACAAGGTTATCCAGGCCCGAGGCCTGGGGCGCGGCATCGAGCATCACATGCACCTGGGACAGCACGATCAGCACGCCGATGCCCGCCAGCATGCCGTAGACCACCGCTGGCGCCGTGACCCGGAACCAGCAACCCAGGCGCAGGCGCCCGGCCAGCAATTGCAGCAGCCCGGCCAGCAGCAGGATCGGCCCGAGCATGGCCACCCCATGCTGGCGCACCAGCTCGAACACCAGCACCGCCAGCCCGGCCGCCGGCCCGCTGACCTGCAAGGGCGAGCCCGCCAGCCAGCCCACCACCAGGCCACCGATGATCCCGGTGATCAGGCCCTTGGCCGGCGGCAGGCCCGAGGCAATGGCGATCCCCATGCACAGGGGCAGGGCCACCAGAAACACCACCACCGAAGCCAGCAGCTCCCGTGGCAGGACACTTTTCAACTGTGCTGCACGCATGACAGTTCTCCCGACTTTTCTTCAGGCGTGGCAAAGCCGGGCCGCCAGATGGCAGCCCTGGCTACAACCACTCAGGGGGATTGAGGTGGGATCAGAAACGCGCTTTAGGCGTCGCTACCGGGATCGGGTGGCTGCCATCCAGAGGCAGGAAACAACCCTTGTCGGCGTCGTAGGCCTTGATCGAGCTGGTCTCGATGTCATAGACCCAGCCATGGATGAACAACTGGCCGTTGGCCATGCGCGAGGCCACGGAAGGATGGGTGCGCAGGTGCTGCAGTTGAGCAATGACGTTCTCTTCGGTCAGCACATGCATGCTGGAGGATTCGTCGGCGCAATCGCAGTTCTCGTGGACCATGGTCCGCGCCACTTCGGCGTGGCGCAGCCAGGCCTTGACCGTGGGCATTTTCTCCAGGCTCTGCGGGTTGAGTACCGCGCGCATGGCGCCGCAATCCGAGTGCCCGCAGACGATGATGTGATGCACCCCCAGGGCCAGCACCGCGTACTCGATCGCCGTGGAGACACCACCGTTCATCTGCCCGTAGGGCGGCACTACGTTGCCCACGTTGCGGGTCACGAACAGATCGCCCGGGGAGCTCTGGGTGATCAGCTCGGGAACGATGCGCGAGTCGGCGCAGGCAATGAACATCGCCCGCGGCCGCTGAGCGGTGGCGAGTTTCTTGAACAGCTCTTCCTGCTGCGGGAAGACTTCATGATGAAAATGCAAAAAGCCGTCAACGATGTGCTGCAGCGCTGCATCGGCGGTCTCGGCGACTTCTGTGGGTGCCGGAGCCGACGCAGCCAACGGCTGTTTATCCTTGTCACTCATGATTCATCCTCTCTGTCGGATTTGGTGAATTTTCCAGAAATATCCGGCACGACGCCAGCCATCGATAAAAAAACCACCGACCCGCTGGCGGCGACCCGTAGGTCACTCGATGAACAAGGTAGCCATGAATACTTAACTCAAACTGAACGGAAGGCTCTAGAACGCCACTATGAGCGATGGCAAAAGGCGACCAGAGTACCTCGGGAACGCTGCGCCCACTACTCAACGATAGGCCAATGCCGCTCACAACAACGACATCTGCCCGCCCGGCGGACAGAAGGCTGAACAGTCGAGATCGAAACCCTCGCGACGGTTGAGCCCCAGACGCTTGAGCGCCTTGGCAAAACGCTGGGCCAGCAGATCGGCGAAGGGCCCTTCACCGCGCATGCGGGCGCCAAAACGGCTGTCGTAGAGCTCACCGCCACGGCTCTGGCGGATCAGGCTGAGCACATGGGCCGCCCTTTGCGGGTAATGCGCCGCCAGCCACTCCTCGAACAGCGGCGCCACTTCCAGGGGCAGGCGCAGCATCATGTAGGCCGCGCTCTGCGCCCCTGCGGCATGGGCCTCGCTGAGCAGGCTTTCCAGCTCGCTGTCGTTGATCATCGGGATCATCGGCGAACACAGCACGCCCACCGGGATGCCCGCCCCGCGCATCACCCGGATGGCCCGCAAGCGCGCCTTGGGCGCCGCCGCCCGGGGCTCGAGAATGCGCTTCAACTCATCGTCCAAAGTGGTCAGGCTGATCATCACCGCCACCAGGCGCTGGCGCGCCAGCTCGCTCAGCAGGTCCAGGTCCCGGAGGATCAACGAGCCCTTGGTGACGATGGTCACCGGGTGTCGATAGCGCAGCAGCACCTCCAGGGTGCGCCGGGTCAACTGCTGTTCGCGCTCGATGGGCTGGTAGGGATCGGTATTGGACCCCAGGTTGATCGGTGCGCAGCGATAGCCGGGCTTGGACAGTTGCTGCTCCAGCAAGGCCGCGGTGTTGCTCTTGGCGATCAGCTTGGTTTCGAAATCCAGCCCCGGGGACAGGTCCCAATAGGCGTGGCTGGGCCGCGCGTAGCAATAGATGCAACCGTGCTCGCAACCGCGATAGGGGTTGATGGAGCGGTCGAAGGGCAGGTCCGGCGAACTGTTGCGGGTGATGATCGACTTGGCCGTTTCAAAGCGCACCTCGGTGCCCTGGGTCAACGGCACTTCCTGGTACCAGCCATCATCCTCGGCCACCGAACGATTGGGCGCAAAACGGTTGTGCGGATTGCTCGCGGTACCGCGACCACGGGGAGGCAGGGGGTTGAACATGGAAGCACTCCATAACTGTATGCACATACAGTAATGGAGCTGGAATTACCTGACCAGCACCGTCGGACCGAAACCCACCCCTGCCAGCGGACGTTCCCCAGTGCGACACAAGGCGTCTCGTATCCTTGGCCGACAAGCCGGCTACTGCGGGCGTGTGGCGTTAGGGTATAAGGCAGGCTCAAAGAACAGGAGCACAAGCATGCCCAGGACACCCGGCACGCTGGAAAAGATTTTCTACGCCGCAGAGGCCTACCTCCCCAGCTACGAACAAGGTGCCGACCTGATCATTGTCAGGGCCCCCGACGGGCAGTTGTGGGGAGTGGCCTGCGAATTCGAGCTGTGCACCCAGGACATCGAAAAGGCCACTGTGAGCGGCCAGCAACCTTTCGATGAAGCGGACCCGAAGTTCGCCGAGGTGCGCTGGAGCCCCTGCCACGACGGCATCGGCCTGCTCCCCGCAAGCTGGCAAGACCTGATGACCGCCGGGCTGGCGGACTGCATTGCCGGCTATCAACTGGAAAGCCGCCTGGGCATCCAGCGCTTCACCCAGGGCTGAACGGCCATCCCGGGCCGGCGCCCGCAGCGAGCGCCGGCCTTGGGGTTAGTGGCTGGTGACCTGCCCCAGGTCGTCGTTGGAGGTGCTCTGCAAGTCGCCGTTGCGCAGCGCCGCCACATCCCCGGGCTTCACCGCCGAGGCCTGGTTGCCCCAGCTGCTGCGGATGAAGTTGACCACATCGGCCACCTCCTGATCCGACAGGCGCCAGGCGAAGGCCGGCATGGTGAAGGTCGAAGGCGCGCTGTGGGTCGCTGGCAAGGTGCCGCCCTTGAGCACGATATGGATCAGCGAGGTGGCATCCGCCGATTGCAGCACGGGGTTGCCCGCCAGCGCCGGGAACACCCGGGTGTAGCCGTGGCCGTCGGTGCGGTGGCAGGCCGCGCAGTTGTCGATGTACACCGCCGCGCCCGGCTTGCTGTCGTCACCGTTCCACAGGGCCTGGGCCACTTGCTTGTCGTACTGGTGCGGCTGGTCCTTGGGGTCATTGGCCGGCAGGGACTTGAGATAGCGGGCAATCGCCGTCAGGTCTGCGTCGGTCATGTACTGCATGCTGTGGACCACCACATCGCTCATGCCGCCGAACACCGCGCTGCGATCACTGCGACCGGTCTTGAGGAACTGCACCAGTTGCTCTTCGCTCCAGCTGCCCAGGCCATCCTTGTGATCGCCACGCAGGCTCTTGGCGATCCAGCCCTCCAGCGGCGCGCTGCCAGACAGGAAGTCGCTGCCATCGCTGGCGCTCAGGGCCTTCTCCTGCATGGTCAGGGCCCGTGGCGTGTGGCAGGCGCCGCAGTGGCCCAGGCCTTCCACCAGGTAGGCACCACGGCTGATCACCGGATCGCTGCCAGCCGCAGGTGCCGGGGTCTCCACGCTCGGGGCGAACATCCAGCGCCAGATGGACAACGGCCAGCGCATGCTCAGGGGCCAGGGAATGTCACTGTCCTGGTTGTCCCGGGCCACCGGTGCCACGCCCTTCATGAAGTAGGCATACAGCGCCTGCATGTCGGCGTCGCTGACTCGGGCGTAGGAGGGAAATGGCATGGCCGGGTACAGGGTGCTGCCGCCCTTGGCCACGCCATGGCGCACGGCTTTGTCGAAGTCCTCGAAGCTGTAGTCGCCGATGCCGGTCTTGTCCGGGGTGATGTTGGTGGAATAGATCACGCCGATGGGGGTCTCCATCGGCAGCCCGCCGGCGAACGGCTTGCCGTCCTTGGCGGTATGGCAGGCTACGCAGTCACCGGCGCGGGCCAGGTATTCGCCCTGTTGCACCAGGGCTTGCTGATCCGCTTCGGCAGCATTGGCGGCTGCGCTGCCCAGCAGCGCCAGGGTGGCGATAACGAGTGCTTTCATGGTCATCGCTCCTTATGCCTGAACCAGCGGGCCGGGGTTTTTCAGGTACTGCTCGCGGATCGCCCGGGCCGACCAGTAGGTCAACGCTGCCACCAGGCCGGTAGGGTTGTAGCCCAGGCCTTGAGGGAAGGCCGAAGCCCCGGGCACGAAGACGTTGTGCACGTCCCAGCTTTGCAGGTAGCGGTTCAGGGCGCTGGTCTTGGGGTCGGTGCCCATGATCGCGCCGCCGTTCAAGTGGGTGGTCTGGTAGGACGCAGTGTTGAAGTGCTCACCGACCTTCTTGCCCAGCAAGGCAATGGCCTTGGGGTTCATCGCCTCGGCGATCTTGCCCATTTTCTCCACCATGAAGCGGTTCATCTTGATGTCGTTTTCCTGCCAGTCGAAGGTCATCCGCAGCAGGGGCAAGCCGTAGGCATCGCGGTACACCGGGTCCAGATCCAGGTAGTTGCCACGGTAGGACTGATGCGCTCCGTGGGCGTCCATGGAGACCTGATGGGTGTAGTAGTCGGCGGTGGCTTTCTTCCAGGCACTGCCCCAGGCCGGGGTACCCGGCGGGTTGGAGGTGCCGGCGATGGGCCGGCTGCCGGCCTGGTTGACCCACATCGGCGAGCCGCCGACAAAGCCGTGGGGGCCGTGGTCGAAGTTGTCGGCGTTGAAGTCGTCCACCGCCACACCGTTGCCGCCGGCGCCGATGAAGTTGTTGGTGTGCACGTCCTTGTCGAAGTAGGCCTTGATGGTGGCCATGTTCTGGTAGGCGAAATTCTTGCCCACCACGCCTTCGCCGGTGATCGGGTCGTAGGGCTTGCCGATGCCCGACAGCAACATCAGGCGCACGTTGTGGAACTGGAAGGCGCCGAGGATCACCAGGTCCGCCGGCTGCTCGATCTCGCGGCCCTGGCCATCGACGTAGGTGACGCCGGTGGCGCGGGTCTTGCTGCTGTCGAGGTTGACCCTGAGCACGTGGGAATTGGGCCGCAGCTCGAAGTTCGGCAGCGGCTTGAGGGCCGGCAGGATGTTCACGTTGGGCGAGGCCTTGGAGTACATGTAGCAGACGTAGCCGCTGCAGAAGCCGCAAAAGTTGCACGGCCCCATCTGTGCGCCATAGGGGTTGGTGTAAGGCCCCGAGGTATTGGCCGACGGCAGGTTGTAGGGCTTGTAGCCCACCTCATTGGCCGCTTTCTGAAACAGCTGTGCGGAATAGGTGTTCTTCTGCGATTCCAGCGGGAAGTGGTCCGAGCGATCCGGCGCATAAGGGTTGCCGCCCTTGCCGTCGCCCACCAGTTGGCCCTTCACGGTCCAGGCCTGGCCCGAAGTGCCGAAGACCTTTTCCGCGTAGTCGAAGAACGGCTCCAGCTCTTCATAGCTGACGCCGAAGTCCTGGATGGTCATGTCCTTGGGGATGAAGTTCTTACCGTAGCGTTCTTCGTAGTGGCTGCGCATGCGCAGCTCGATGGGGTCGACCCGAAAGTGCACCCCGGACCAGTGCAGGCCGGCGCCGCCCACGCCATTGCCCGGCAGGAAGGCCCCCAGTTGCCGGTTGGGCAGAGCCACGTCGTTGACGCTGTGGCGGATGGTCACCGTCTCTTTGGAAATGTCCTGGAAGAGTTTCTTGCGCACGCTGTAGGTGAGTTCGTCGATCACCTGGGGATAGTTGCCATCCGGGTAGGTGTCCTGCATCGGCCCGCGTTCCAGCGCCAGCACATTGAGCCCGGCCTCGGTCAGTTCCTTGGCCATGATCGCGCCGGTCCAGCCGAAACCGACGATCACTGCGTCGACCTTCTTCATCACTGTTGCCATGCTCAAGCCCTCTCGCCGCGAATCGATACAGCCGGGAAGGGGTATTGCTCGTTGCGTTCCACCCAATCCATGAAATCGGCGCGAGCGCCGGGAAAGCCGATCAGGGTCCAGCCCACCAGGCCTTTATTGCCCCCGTGGATCGGATCGCTGAAGAAGCCTTCCTTAGTGTTCTGCAACAGCAGATTGAAGAAAAGCTTGGCCGGGACCGCGTCGAACTGCGGGGTTCCGGCCTCCAGTTGCTTGAGCAAGTCGTCTCGGGTAGCGCTGTCTTGCGCAGCAAATGTTTGCCCCTTGAGCTCTTTGCACCACGCATCCGTGGCGGCAATGCCCCGGCGATAGATGTCCTTGGGCACCAGTTTGCTCTGCCAGCCCATCTCCGGTGCGGCATCGGCCTTGAACGGGCCTTGCATGTACCACAGGGCGCCAGCGGCGTAGGGGGTATTCATCTGCCGGTCGATGTATTCCGGCACGCCGGCTTCCAGGGCGCCCGGGCCCATTTCATCGGCAGGGATCAGGCGTTCCACCGCGGCCTTGATGAAGGCCCACTCCTCGGCGGTGAAATAGCCCGGCTCATAGCCCTGGCCGCTGCCGGCGGGCTGCTTGCCCGGCGTGGCCGGTGTGGCAGCGGCGGCCGTTTCAGGTGCAGCCGCCAGCAGGGAGCCGCCCAGGCCGGTGCTGGCGACGGTGACCACAGGGATCAAGGTCAGGGATTTACGCAAGAACTCACGCCGCGGGTTGTCTCGATCTTGATCAGACATGGGTGCACCTCATCAGGCATTGATGGATTGGTCAGCCGCGTCATGGCGCGACTTTGTGTTTTGGCAACGCAAAAGGCCGGGAAGACCCGGTTTTATGAACACATCAGCAAACTTTAGTTACAAATGGTAGCAGGCTAAGCATCCAGATGAATCGTTTCAGGCGGAAAAAAGATCAGAAACCGCCGGAAAAAGCGGATCAGCTTCACGATTCTTTGACAGGGGGCTCACGGGGCTTTGACCCCGGCAAATCGATACTGCGCGGCATTGAATCCCCTCATCGGTGATCCCGCGCATGTCGAGCATTCGTTTCATCCCGGCCCTTTGCCTGTCGTTGCTGGCGCTGCTGGCCGGGCCCCAGGTACAAGCCGCAGAGGCCCCCTCCAGCCGCCCGGACCAATGGGCGCAGCCAGTGGAAAAGCAGTACAACCTGTACCAGATGTCCCCGACCCTGTATCGCAGCGCCCTGCCGGACAAAGGCGCGGTGCCGCTGCTGCAGCAGCTCAAGGTGGCAACGGTGATCAACTTCCTGCCGGAATCCGACGCCAGCTGGCTGTCGGCACCGGGCATCAACCAGGTGCAGTTGCCTTATCGCACCAACCATGTGGACGACGCCGATGTGCTCAAGGCCCTGCGCGCGATCCAGAGCGCCGAAGCCCAGGGCCCGGTGCTGATGCACTGCAAGCATGGTTCGGACCGCACCGGCCTGATGTCGGCCATGTACCGGGTGGTGATCCAGGGTTGGAGCAAAGAAGAAGCGCTGAATGAAATGACCCAGGGTGGGTACGGCGACAGTTCACACTTCAAGGATGGCATTCGCTACATGATGCAGGCCGATGTCGACAAACTGCGCACCGCCCTGGCCAATGGCGATTGCAGCACCAGCGTATTCGCCACCTGTTCGGTGAAGAGCTGGTTCGAGACGGTGAGCGCGACCAGGCCGCTGAGCAACTGAGCGCCACACCCTGTGTACGAGCGAGCCTGCTTGCGAAAACCCAGGGATCGAAAGAAGGGCGGCGAATCGCTTCGCCGGCAAGCCGGCTCCTGGAGGGGAGCAGGCTTTTTACTGCGGGGTCAGTCAGTCTTTTTCTTCAACTTGGGGTTGGGGAAAAACTGCACCGATTGCACCTTGATGTCCGCCACCTTGGGCGTCGCGCTGTTGACCCGGGTCCCGAGTTCCTTGGGCACCGACAGCCCCTGTTCGTTGAGGGTGTCGGAGTAGCCACAGGCCACGCACTCGCGATGAGGCACATCGTCCTCACTCCACATCATCAGCTTGTCCTGCTCACTGCACGCCGGGCATACCGCCCCGGCGATAAAGCGTTTCTTGGTCTTCACGGGTGCGTCACTCATGCTGCCGCGTCCTCGCTGAGGCCGCTGTGGCGCAAGAGTGCGTCAATCGACGGCGCCCGTCCGCGGAAATCGACGAACAGCACCATAGGCTCCTGGGAGCCGCCACGGGCCAGGATCGCCTCGCGGAACGCACGCCCGGTGGCCGAATTGAGCACACCCTCTTCCTCGAACCTGGAGAAGGCGTCGGCCGACAGCACTTCCGCCCACTTGTAGCTGTAGTACCCCGCGGCGTAACCGCCGGCGAAGATGTGCGCGAAGCTGTTGGGGAAGCGGTTGTAGGCCGGCGGGCGCATCACCGAGACTTCGTCGCGCACGGTTTCCAGCACTTGCAGCACGCTGCGGCCGTCGCCGTGGGTGGCGTGCAGTTCGAAGTCGAACAGGGAAAATTCCAGCTGGCGCACCATCATCAGCCCGGACTGGAAGTTCTTCGCCGCCAGCATCTTCTGCAGCAGGTCCTGGGGCAGCGGTTCGCCGCTTTCATAGTGGCCGGAGATCAGTGCCAGGCCTTCCGGCTCCCAGCACCAGTTTTCCATGAACTGGCTCGGCAGCTCGACGGCGTCCCAGGCCACGCCGTTGATCCCGGACACTCCGGCGTGCTCGACCCGGGTCAGCAGGTGGTGCAGGCCGTGGCCGAATTCGTGGAACAGGGTGGTGACTTCATCGTGGGTCAGCAAGGCCGGCTTGCCGCTGACCGCCGGGGTGAAGTTGCACACCAGGTTGGCTACCGGGCTTTGCAATACCCCGTCCAGCGTGCGACGGCGATCGCGGGCACCGTCCATCCAGGCACCGCCGCGCTTGTTGGCGCGGGCATAGAGGTCGAAGAAGAGGCGGCCGACGTGCTGGCCGTTTTCCTTGATCTCGAACAGGCGCACGTCCGGGTGCCAGGTATCGAAACCTTTCTGCTCGGCGATCTCGATGCCGTACAGGCGCTGGACAATGGCGAACAGCCCGCTCAGCACCTTGTCGATGGGGAAATAGGCGCGCAGGGCTTCCTGGGAAACGCTGTAGCGCTGCTCACGCAGCTTCTCGCCGTAGAAACCGCTGTCCCAGCTTTGCAGGTCGGGGCAACCCTGTTCGGCGGCGTAGGCCTTGAGCTGCTCCAGGTCCTGGGCGGCAAACGGCTTGCTGCGCTTGGCCAGGTCCCGCAGGAAGCTCAGCACCTGGTCGCTGGACTCGGCCATCTTGGTGGCCAGGCTCAACTCGGAGAAGCTGGCGAAACCCAGGAGCTTGGCCAACTCCTGACGCAGGTCGAGGATTTCTTCCATCACCGGACCGTTGTCGTTCTGACCGGCGTTAGGGCCCTGGTCCGACGCGCGGGTGCTGTAGGCGGCATAGACTTCTTCGCGCAGGGCACGGTCCTGGGCGTAGGTCATCACTGCGTAGTAGCTGGGGAATTCCAGGGTGATCAGCCAGCCTTCCAGGTCCTTGGCCTGGGCGGCGGCTGCCATTTGCGCCTTGGCCGAGTCGGTCAGGCCGGCCAGGGCGGCTTCATCGGTGATGTGCTTGGTCCAGGCCTGGGTGGCATCCAGCAGTTGGTTGGAGAACCGGCTGCCCAGCTCGGAAAGCTTGCTCTGCACCTCGGCATAACGCTTTTGCTGCTCGGGCGGCAGGTCGATGCCCGACAGGCGGAAGTCCCGCAGGGAGTGTTCGAGGATAGTCTTCTGCGCCACGTCGAAACCGGCGGCTTCCGGGCTCTTGGCCAGGGCGTCGAAGGCCTGGAACAGCTCGCGGTTCTGGCCCATTTCCGTGGAATAGGCGCTCAGGGCCGGCAGGCAGGCCTCGTAGGCTTCACGCAGTTCGGCGCTGTTGCACACTGCGTTGAGGTGGCTGACCGGGCTCCAGGCAGCGCCCAGGCGATCATTGAGCTCGTCCATGGCCAGCACCAGGCCAGCCCAGGTCGGCTGGGTGGCTTGGGTCTTGAGGATGTCAGCGATGGCGGCGCGGTTGTCAGCCAGGATCTGTTCGATGGCCGGTTGCACATGCTCGGCGCGGATCGCCGAGAACGGCGGCAGGTCGTAGGGCTGCAGAAGAGGGTTGTTCACACTCACGGTGGGCACCTTGGCTGGAAGAAACATTGAGCCATCTTAATTACAATCGACGCCCACCGCAGCTATAGCCCCCATTAATAAATCTCAGAGAGGCATTCGCACTTGGCCATTCGCAGATACCAGAACCACACCCCGAACCTGGGCGAGCGGGCCTTTGTCGACCACTCGGCGGTGGTCATCGGCGACGTGGAAATCGGCGCCGACAGCTCGGTCTGGCCGCTGACCGTGATCCGCGGCGACATGCACCGCATCCGCATCGGCGCGCGCACCAGCGTGCAGGACGCCAGCGTTCTGCACATCACCCACGCCGGCCCGTTCAACCCCGACGGCTTCCCGCTGCTGATCGGCGACGACGTGACCATCGCCCACAAGGTCATGCTCCACGGTTGCAGCATCGGCAGCCGGGTGCTGATCGGCATGGGCAGCATTGTCATGGACGGCGCGGTGGTGGAGGACGATGTGATAGTCGGCGCCGGCAGCCTGGTGCCGCCGGGCAAGCGCCTGGAAAACGGCTTTCTCTATGTGGGCAGCCCGGTGAAGCAGGCGCGCCCGCTGACCGACAAGGAGCGCGCCTTCTTCACCTACAGCGCCGCCAACTACGTGAAGCTCAAGGACCTGCACCTGGCCGAAGGCTACGACCGGCCCTGACCCCCCTTGCACAGCCCAGGAATCCCCATGCATTACCAAACCGTACTGTTCGACCTCGACGGCACCCTCACCGACCCTCGCGAGGGCATCACCCGTTCGATCCAGTTCGCCCTGGGCAAACTGGGCATCGACGAGCCGGACCTGAGCAAACTGGAGCACTTCATCGGCCCGCCGCTGTTGCAGGCCTTCATGCAGTTCTACGGCTTCGACGAGGCCCGAGCCTGGGAAGCGGTGAACTTCTATCGCGAACGCTTCAAGGTCACCGGCCTGTATGAAAACCGCGTCTTCGATGGCGTCACGCCGCTGCTGGAAACCCTCGGCGGGCAAGGGCGGCAACTGTACATCGCGACCTCCAAGCCCTGGGTCTTCGCCCGGGAGATCGCCCGTCACTTCGACTTCGCCAAGCACTTCAAGGTGATCTACGGCAGCGAACTGGACGGCACCCGCACCGACAAGGTGGAGCTGATCGCCCATCTGCTGGAGCAGGAGCAACTCGACCCTGCCAGCACATTGATGATCGGCGACCGCAAGCACGACCTGATCGGCGCCAGGCGCAACGGGCTGGACGCGGCGGCGGTGGGTTATGGCTTTGGCAGCCATGAGGAATTGACTGCCGAAGCCCCGGCCTATCACTTCCAGACCCTGGGCGAGCTGCACCAGGCGTTTTTGCCGCGTTAAGGCACAGGCTTCGCCGGCAAGCCGGCTGCTACAGGCCCGAAGCAGGAGCCGGCGCGAGGGCGACGGTGTCCTGCAACCGGATCAGGGCCGCCTTGCGCTCCTCGGCCGGCAAACGTCCCAGCGTCTCCACGGCGGCGAAGAATGCCGGCCAGTCCCCCTTCACCTGCCTGAACAAGGCGGCAAACGCCGGCACCCATTGGTCATACAGGCCGAAGGGCAGCAGCCGGGCGTTGTTCAGCGGAGTGTTGATCCAGGCGTCATAGCGCTTGGAACCGGCCCACTGGCTGTCGCGCAACTGCCGATACTCGCTGCGCATGCGCTCGAACTCCGCGGCCTTGCGCTGGCGCATCTGCTCGGCGGGCAAGGGCAGGGCATACAGCTGCTCCAGGCGCTTGCGGGTATCGAGCACCAGCTGGGTGAACTGGTCACGCTGGCGCAACTCGCCGTCGCTCAATGGCGCCAGCCCGCGATAGGCGCGCCACTGGCGGGTGCCTTCCTGCTCGACGAAGGTGGCGTAGGACTCGTTGAACTCGGTGTCGTCCTTCACATAGAAGCGCTGGTGCGCCAGCTCGTGGAAGATCAGGGTCGCGAGGCGCTCGTCGCCCCAGTGCATCATCGAACTGATGATCGGGTCGTCGAACCAGCCCAGGGTGGAATAGGCCTCGACCCCGCCGATCGCCACGTCCATGCCCTTCAACTGCTGCAACGCCGCCTCGCCCCGGGCCGCGCCCTGGCTGTAATAGCCGCGGTAAGCCACGCAACCGGCAATGGGAAAGCAGTGGGTTTGCGGGTTCAGGGAAAACTCCGGGGTGGCGAACACGTTCCACACCACATAGGGCCGCCCGATGTCGACGTACAGCCGATAGCTGCGGTTGTCCGGCAGGTGCAGGTGCTCACTGGCAAAGCGGCGTGCCTGCTGCGACTGGGCCAGATGGGCGCGCAGGCTCGCATCGCGGCTCGGGTCGGCGACGACTTGCGCCACCGGCACACGGGCTCGCAGCAGCTGCAATTGGCCACTGGCCAGCTGGCTGTAATAACCGACGCTGCTGCAACCGTTGAGCAGCAAAAGCATCAGTGCCGGAAACAAAAACCGTAAAAGAGGATCAAGTAACCCATGGCTTGAACACGGCCTAATCAAATCGAATCATCCACAGAGAGTCTGTCCGCAAGACTATCTCGCCAGCCTGGAGTTTCGCCATGCGCGTGTTGTTGTTGACCACCGGCCTGCTGACCCTCGGCGGTTGCGCCGGCCTGCCCGACCCCGACCCGGCCCAGGCCTGGGTCGACCTGGCTCCGCCCCGGAACACCCACCTGCAGGCATTGGAGGTGGACGCCAAGAACATCGATGATCCGCGCTATTTCCAGGTCCAGCCCGGCAGCCATGAACTGACCCTGCGCTACCAGTTCGCCGTGCAACCCAGCAACATCGGGCCAGACGCCGAGCCGCTGTGGCGCGATTGCCAGCTGAACGTGAAATTCAAGGATTTCGGTGCCGGCCAGCGCTACCAGGTACAGGCCGGGAACATCGGTTTCCACCCCTGGGCCAGGCTCTACGACGAGCAGCACACCCTGCTCGACAAAGCCCGGCCGGCAGGCTGCCAGCGCAGTTGAACGGCGCTATGCTGAGGGCCTCTCGCTCACTCGGCCCCAGTCATGCGTCCATTTCTACTGTTTCTCGCCCTTGGCACCCTCAGCGCCTGCACTACGCCCCTGCCGGGCGTCGATCCGCAACAGGCCTGGATCGACCTGGCCACCCCGACGCCCGGGGGCAAGCTGGTCATGGCCGAACGTCTGGACAACCAGCGCCTGGACGACGGGCGCTTCTTCCAGGTCAGCCCCGGCAGCCACGAATTGATGGTGCGCTTCGATTTCGAAGTGTTCGCCGGCGGCATGGGCATGAACAACGATCCCCAGGAGCGCCTGTGCTACCTGAGCCTGCGCTACGACCATTTCCAGGCCGGCCAGCGCTATCGCCTGGAGGCGCGCAACCTGGGGTTCACCCCCAGCGCCCGGCTGTACAACGCCCAGCGCGAAATAGTCGCCGAGGAGCGCATGATCAACTGCGTGCCCTGAGTCGGGTCAGCGATCGTTCTTCTGATAGATGATCTTCCTGGTGCCGTTTTCACAGCTGCCGACCACCATGTTGTTGTCGTGGACCTCGTCGTTGGTAACGATTTCCAGGGTGTAGGAAGGTACGCCCTGGGCCTGGATCTTGGCTTCGATCTCGGCCTTGAGTTCCTCGCAGGGCTTGGGCGCGGCCAGGGCCGATGTGGCCAGCGCACAACTAACAACCGCCAAGGCAAAACGTTTCATGATCTAAAGCTCCCTTGCTGCGGTGCACACGGGGGTGCGCTGAAGCCGCAGTCGCGTATTCGACCACAGGTGCTTGTCCGCCGCACAGGCGCATTCGCCGACAAGCCCGCTCCTACGGACCGTTGCAGGAGCCGGCTTGCCGGCCAAGCAGTTGCCTCAACTCAGCAGCGTCGCATCCAGGCTGATCTTGGCGTTGAGCACCTTGGACACCGGGCACCCTTCCTTGGCCTTCTTGCTCAGCTCATCGAACTGCTGCTGGCTGGCACCGGGGATCTTCGCCTTGAGGATCAGGTGCACCGCGGTAATGGCAAAGCCGCCATCGACCTGGTCCAGGGTCACTTCTGCCTGGGTGTCGATGCTGTCCGCCTTGAGCCCGGCCTCGCCAAGGATCATGGAAAAGGCCATGGAGAAACAGCCCGCGTGGGCCGCGCCAATCAGTTCCTCCGGGTTGGTCCCCTTGCCGCCTTCGAAACGCGCCTTGAAACCGTAGGGCGCCTCACGCAACACGCCGGTTTCGGTCGAGATCGAGCCAATGCCGGTTTTCAGGTCACCTTCCCAGTGCGCCGAGGCTTTCTTTTTGATGCTCATCGCTTTCTCCTCAAGAACCGGTGCGAAAGTTCGCACCCTGATGTTTTTTGTTGCCTAAGGGTTCTGAGGATAGATCCGATGGCAAAGTTCAGCCGTTGTCGCCGATGCCCGTTTACCCGACAAATTCACTCAGGCTATTGAAACTCGGGTATATGCCCACATTGCATAGATCTGACTTACAGACTTCGGCAGGTTTTGGCTCATGACAAAAGCCTGCGCACCCCAAGGAGAAGCAGGCTTATGAAACCGCTGTCCGCTGTTAAATACTCGACCCTCGACCTGGTGCCCGTGCGTGAAAACGGCAGCCCGGGGCAGTCCCTGCGCAACTCCCTGGACCTGGCGCAGCATGTGGAGAAGCTCGGTTACACGCGCTTCTGGGTCGCCGAGCACCACAACATGGACGGTATCGCCAGTTCCGCTACCTCGGTGCTGATCGGCTACCTGGCGGGTGGTACTTCGACCATTCGTGTCGGTTCCGGCGGGGTCATGCTGCCCAACCACGCGCCCCTGGTGATCGCCGAACAGTTCGGCACCCTGGAAAGCCTGTACCCGGGGCGCATCGACCTGGGACTGGGCCGCGCCCCTGGTTCCGACCAGATGACCGCCCGCGCCCTGCGCCGGGAACGTTCCGGCAGCGCCGACGATTTCCCTGAGGACGTGGCCGAACTGATGGCCTACCTGGGCCCGCGTACCCCCGAACAACGGGTGATCGCCATGCCGGGCACCGGCACCAACGTGCCGGTATGGCTGCTGGGCTCCAGCCTGTTCAGTGCACAACTGGCCGGGGAACGGGGCTTGCCTTACGCCTTCGCCTCGCATTTCGCACCGCGCTACCTGCACGAGGCGATTCGCGTCTACCGCAACCACTTCAAGCCTTCGGCGGTGCTCGACAAGCCTTATGTGATGCTTGGCGTGCCGCTGGTGGCAGCCGACACCGACGAACAGGCCGATTACCTGGCGACTTCGGTGTACCAGCGCATCCTGGCGCTGATGCGTGGCCAGAGCCTGGTCCAGCGCAAACCGGTGCAAAGCATGGACGGCCTGTGGCTACCCCATGAGAAGGAAGCGGTCGCCAGCTTCCTCGGCCTGGCGATGGTCGGCAGCCCGGCGAAAATCCGCGCCAAGCTGCAGGTGCTGATCGAGCAGACCGGAGCCGATGAGCTGATCTTCACCTGCGATCTGTACGAACACGCCGATCGGCTGCACTCCTACGAGCTGCTGTCACAGGTGATGAAAGGCTGAAACGACAGGCATGAAAAAGCCGACGTTCTGCGTCGGCTTTTTTTTGACCATCCACAAGGCTCAACCGCGCTTGTAGACAATTTCCTTGGTACCGGCTTCGCAGGAGCCGACTACCTTGCCATCCGCCGCCGCGCCCTTGTCCACCACTTCCAGCGAGTAGTGCGTGGCGCCGTTGGCGTCGATCTTGGCGGCAATCTCGCTCTTGAGTTCTTCGCACGGCTTGCCAGCGGCAAGGGTTGTTCCCGCAAGACTCAACAAAGCAGCAGCTAATACTAGTTTTTTCATCGGTCACATTCCCTGGTCGGATCAAAAGAGGCGGCATTGACGCCTGCCTGACAGAGGCTCAAGACACTTGTAGCGCTTTGCCATTTCCTATGGCACTCGGCCAGCGCACAAGTTCCAGAGCCTAGCTCAAGCCTTCAACTATTGGCAATTCGGAAGCCCACCTTGAGCGTGACCTGAAAATGCGCCGCTTTGCCGTCCTTGATATGGCCCCGGGTTTCAGTCACTTCGAACCATTCCAGGTGCTTGATGCTCTTGTGCGCTTCCGCCAGCGCGTTGTTGATCGCATCTTCGATGCTGTTCGGCGACGAACCCACCAGTTCGACTTTCTTGTAAGTGTGATGATCAGTCATGGCGCTCTCCTTTTTAGCTGTGAATTACAGCCTAGCAGTGATTTTTCTTATTACTTGTGGCGCCTGCGCCCAAGGCTAAGTTCAGATTTTCTGCACTTTCCCAACACGCCGCAGTCGGAACCTACACAGCCCATTCACCACCCTGCAGGAGAGCCGACATGGCCAACACCTCGTTACGCAAAGCCTCACTGGAAAGTATGGAAGCCGAGATCTCCAGCCTGCTCAAATCGCTGGAAAGCCTGAAGGACGATGCGTCCGACGAGTCGCGCAAGACCCTCAAGGCGCTCAAGAGCAATGCCGAAAGCGCGCTGAAGCATTCGCGCAGCCTGCTCAGCGATGCCTATGAAGAAGTCAAAGTGAAAACCCGTGAAACCGGGATCGCGACCCGCGACTATGCCCAGGAACACCCCTGGACCACCGCCGGGGTTGCCGTGGGTGCCATCGGCCTGCTGGCCGCCTATCTGCTGTGCAAGCGCGGCGACTAAAGCTGCTGGCGCAGTTCGTTTTCCAGCCACTGCGCCAATTGCCGGGCGCGCCCATCAGCGGCGCGCTTGGGTAACCACAGCGCCAGTTGCCCCGGGGTGTCGGAAAAACCCCAGGGCGCAACCAGCCTGCCCGCCAGCAAGTCCTCGGCCACCAGCGGCTGCGGGGCAATTGCCACCCCCAGGCCCGCCACGGCCGCCTCCAGCAAATAATACAGATGCTCGAAACCCTGCCCGTACTTCAACGTTTCGGGATTCAGGTCGTTGCGCCGTGCCCAACTGGGCCAGGCCTGGGGGCGGGAAGTAGTGTGCAGCAGGGCCTCGCTGGCCAGGACGCCAGCCGGCGCCTGCCGCAGGCGTGGATAACCGGCATAGCGCGGGCTGAGCACCGGGCCGATGCGTTCGCTGGCCAGTTCATAGACCTGCATGTCCGCCGGCCAGGGCGGCTCGGCAAAGACCAGCAAGGCATCCAGGCCCGGGCGCCGGGGGTCGAGGTCGCCTTCACCGGCCGAAAGGTGCAGGCGCAGGTCCGGCAGGTCGGCGTTCAGGCGCCCCAGGCGCGGGATCAGCCAGCGCGCCAGCAGGCTTCCGGAACAGCCCAGGACAAAGGGCGCATCGGCGCTGCCCTGGGTCAGCTCGGCGCAGACATCCCGCAGGCGCTCGAAGGCCTCGCTGCTGGCATCGCGCAGGCGAATGCCGGCATCTGTGAGTTTAAGGCCACGGCCTTCCTTGACGAAAAGGCTCAGCCCCAGATGTTCTTCAAGCACCTTCAACTGCCGGCTGACCGCGCCGTGGGTGACGTGCAGCTGTTCGGCCGCCTGGCTGACGCTATTGAGCCGGGCAGTGGCTTCGAAGGCCCGCAGGGCATTCAGGGGAGGCAGGTCGCGGCTCATTTTATCTGTGAGTTTTCCTGACAGGTTGCGGCGATCTTATCGGTTTTCAGCATCGGATGTCAGGGGTAGAGTGGGCTCCATTGTGTTTCTACGAAGCGGTCTTTCCACCAGGCCTTCTTTCTCCAAACTTCCCCCGGGAGCGCTGCAATGACCCAGTCCCAATTACGCAATGGCCCTGACGACAACGGCCTGTTCGGCGCATTCGGCGGCCGTTACGTGGCCGAAACCCTGATGCCGCTGATCCTCGACCTGGCCCGCGAATACGAAAAGGCCAAGGAAGATCCCGAATTCCTCAAGGAACTGGCCTACTTCCAGCGCGATTACGTGGGCCGCCCCAGCCCGCTGTACTTCGCCGAACGCCTGACCGAGCACTGCGGCGGCGCCAAGATCTACCTCAAGCGTGAAGAGCTGAACCACACCGGCGCGCACAAGATCAACAACTGCATCGGCCAGATCCTGCTGGCGCGGCGCATGGGCAAGAAACGCATCATCGCCGAGACCGGCGCCGGCATGCATGGCGTGGCCACCGCCACCGTGGCCGCGCGTTTTGGCCTGGATTGCGTGATCTACATGGGCACCACCGACATCGAGCGCCAACAGGCCAACGTATTTCGCATGAAGCTGCTGGGCGCCGAAGTGATCCCGGTGGTGGCCGGCACCGGCACCCTGAAGGACGCGATGAACGAAGCCCTGCGTGACTGGGTGACCAACGTCGACAGCACCTTCTACCTGATCGGCACCGTCGCCGGCCCGCACCCGTACCCGGCCATGGTCCGCGACTTCCAGGCGGTCATCGGCAAGGAGACCCGCGAGCAGATGCAAGCCCAGGAAGGCCGCCTGCCGGACAGCCTGGTGGCGTGCATCGGTGGCGGTTCCAACGCCATGGGCCTGTTTCACCCGTTCCTTGACGACAAGAGCGTCGAGATCATCGGCGTCGAAGCCGCCGGCTACGGCATCGAGACCGGCAAGCATGCCGCCAGCCTCAACGGCGGCGTACCCGGCGTACTGCACGGCAACCGCACCTTCCTGCTGCAGGACGACGATGGCCAGATCATCGACGCCCACTCGATTTCCGCCGGCCTCGACTACCCCGGCATCGGCCCGGAACACGCCTGGTTGCACGATATCGGCCGCGTCGAATACACCTCGGTGACCGACGACGAAGCCCTGGCCGCGTTCCACCAGTGCTGCCGCCTGGAGGGCATCATCCCGGCCCTGGAAAGCGCCCATGCCCTGGCCGAAGTCTTCAAGCGCGCGCCAACCCTGCCCAAGGATCACCTGATGGTGGTCAACCTCTCGGGCCGTGGCGACAAAGACATGCAGACCGTCATGCACCACATGCAACAGTCCCAGCAGGAGAAACACTGATGAGCCGCCTGCAAACCCGCTTCGCACAGCTTAAAGAACAGAATCGCGCCGCCCTGGTAACCTTCGTCACCGCCGGCGACCCGAACTACGACACCTCCCTGGCGATCCTCAAGGGCCTGCCCGCAGCGGGCGCCGACGTGATCGAACTGGGCATGCCCTTCACCGACCCGATGGCCGACGGCCCGGCGATCCAGCTGGCCAACATCCGTGCCCTGGGGGCCAAGCAAAACCTGGCGAAAACCCTGCAGATGGTTCGCGAGTTCCGCGAAGGCAACAGCGACACCCCGCTGGTGCTCATGGGCTACTTCAACCCGATCCACCACTACGGCGTGCCGCGCTTCATCGCCGACGCCAAGGCCGCCGGTGTCGATGGCCTGATCGTGGTGGACATGCCGCCGGAACATAACAGCGAACTGTGCGACCCGGCCCAGGCCGCCGGCATCGACTTCATCCGCCTGACCACACCGACCACCGACGACGCCCGCCTGCCCAAGGTGCTCAACGGCAGCTCCGGTTTCGTCTACTACGTTTCCGTGGCCGGGGTCACCGGTGCCGGTGCCGCCACCCTGGAACACGTGGAAGAAGCCGTGGCCCGCCTGCGTCGCCACACCGACCTGCCCATCAGCATCGGTTTCGGCATCCGTACTCCGGAGCAGGCAGCCGCCATCGCTCGCCTGGCCGACGGCGTGGTAGTGGGCTCGGCGCTGATCGACCACATCGCCAGCGCCGAGTCTGCCGAGCAGGCGGTGGATGGGGTGCTGAGCCTGTGTGCGGCGCTGTCCGAGGGCGTACGTAAGGCCCGCGTCAGCTGAGGGTAAAGTTCCTGATACAGAGGAATTAGCGCCTCGAGACACAGACTAAGCAGCAAGACCCGGGGGTTCGCGACCAAGGTGGCGAACCCCTTTTTGCTGTGTGTGTTGCGAGGAATACCTGATGAAAATGCCCAAACGTCTGATTGCCGGTGCCGCGGTGCTGATGCTCAGCGCCAGCCCGTTGCTGCAGGTCATGGCCGACGAGCGCGGCGGCTATGATCGTGGCGGGCCACAACAGGGCTATTGGGACAACCGTGGCAACGAGCACCGTGGCCCGGGGGATGATCGCCGCGGCGGCCCGCCACGGGATTTCGGCCCGGTGCGCCAGACCATCCGCGACAACCACGGCTACTTCGTCCGGGGCGCGCCGCCGCCTCCCGGCATCCACCTGGTGCGCGGCCAGCCACTGCCGCGCGGCTACTACGGCGAACGCCTGGAGCCCCGGGCCCTGTCGCGCCTGCCGGTGTACCCGGGGTACGAATGGCGACGCATGGGGGGCGACATCGTGCTGATCGCCGTGGGCACCGGCATCGTCTACGAGATCCTCGACGGCGTGCTCTACTGACCTCACCCGACCGGCCGGCCCCTGCAGGAGCCGGCTTGCCGGCGGTCCGTCGCCCTCAGACCCCCCTCAGGTCCAGTGGCCGCATAGCCCCCATCCAGATCGCATGGTTGGTGTGGTCCAGCAGGTCATCACCGGTATCCGGATGCAGGAACACCACCAGCCCCTGGCGATTGAGGGCCAGCCACGGCACCACCTGGGCAAACACCTCGGGGCCGAACGCCAACTGGCAGCTCCAGTCCGGATGCGGCCCCACCGGCCGCTCGTGGACCCGGCCCATTTTCAGTTCGAACAGCTGCGCCGCCCGCTCGCACAAGGCCCGGGCCTGGTCGATGGTGCTGGCGTCAAAGTAGACATGGGCGTGGTAGCCCTTGATCCGTTGCATGCAAACCCTCGCAATCAAGACGAACCCTCAAGGCTCGCCACAGGTCACAACCGGTACCTGTGGAAAATAAGGAAGCCAGGCCATGAAAAATGCCGAAACTCCGGTGGTCAAACTGGTGCTCTATGGTGCCATGAGCAGCCTGGGCAGTGCGTTGATGGCAGAGAGCCTGAGGCGCCAGCATGAGGTGATCGCCATTCTCGACGACCTCACCGCGCTGGCCCCGCGCCCAGGCCTGCGCGCCAAGGGCGGCGACCTGTTCGACCCGGACCGGGTCAAGCAGAGCGTAGCCGGTAGCTCGGCGGTGATCTGCCTGCTGGATGCCGCCGATCTGCCCGGCAGCACCACGCCCGGCCAGGCCCCCGACCCGGTGAACCAGGTACGGGCGGTGGATGCCCTGATCGAAGGCATGCAGGGCGCCGGCATCCGTAGGTTGATGCTGGTGGGGGAGTTCAGCGTTCTCGACAACCCGCCCTCCAGCACCAGCCTGCCTCACCATGCCGCGCAGGAAATCCTCGATGCACTGCGCAGCAGCGCGCTGGACTGGACCCTGATCAACGCGCCGCGGGGCGTGGCCGGGCTGGGTATCGAGCATTTCAACCAGGTTGGCGACAGCCTCGAGCCGGGGCTTGCCGAGCCGCTGCGACGGCTCAACGGCGTGGCAATCGGCATCAGCGACGAGCTGCGCCTGAATCTGCACCTGCGCGAGCATGTGAGTTTCATCGCCACCCAACCCCAGGCCGCCACCTAGCGGGCAATGGACGGCAGCGCCAGCCCCTTGAGGCTCTGGGCGCTGCCGGCCTGCTCGCTCATCAGCCAGTCGACGAAACGCTGGATCAGCGGGCCGCGGCGCTTGCGCTGGGGCAGCACCACGTAATAGCCGTAGGCGGACAGCGCGCTCTCGGCGATGGGCCGGCACAGCAGGCCCTGCTCCAGCAGGTCATCCACCAGGTGACGCCAGCCGATGGCCACGCCCTGGCCGCCGATGGCTGCCTGGATCAGCAGGGTGTAATTGTCGAAGCGCAATTGCCCTGGGGCCGGCGCACCCGCAAGGCCCAGCTCGCGAAATACCCCGCTCCAGTCGAACCAGTGGTTGCTGCCTTCACCCCGCAGGTGCAGCAGCGGCAGTTCCAGCAGGGAAGGGGCGGGCAGCGGCGCAGCACGGTCCTTGAGCAGCAGCGGGCTGCACACCGGAAACACTTCTTCGCTGAACAGCCAGTGGCTTTCCCCCTGCCTGAAGCGCCCGTCGCCGAACAGCACCGCCACGTCGATATCGCTGCGCAGCATGCTGTGGCTGCGCTCGCTGGTGACCAGGCTCACATCCACCTGGGGGTTGGCCTCATGAAAGCGATGCAGGCGGGGCATCAGCCAATAGGCGGCGAAAGCGAAATCCGTGGCCACCTGCAGCACCTCATGCTGATGCTGCTGGCTGAGGGCGCTGAGGCCGGCATCGATGCTCTGCAGGCCGGCCTGGACCTGATCCAGCAACAAGGCTGCAGACTCGGTGAGCTCGATGCCCCGGTAGATGCGGTCGAACAGGCGCACCCCCAGCTGCCCCTCCAGGCGCTTGATCTGCTGACTGATAGCCGGCTGGGTGGTGCCCAGTTCCACCGCCGCGGCGGTGAAGCTGCGCAGGCGCGCGGCTGCTTCGAACACCCGGAGCAGGTCCAGGGACAGGTCGCCAAGGGCTTCATACATAAGCTGTGCTTATCCTAGTCATTGCTGTACATGGGCTTTACCACCAACAGCATGGGATCCATGCTCGATTGCAGCACTTTCGCATAACCATCGAATATGGAATGCCGCGAATCCATGAAGCGCAAGAACATTCTTTTCATCATGGCCGATCAGATGGCCGCACCCTTGCTGCCGTTCTACGGACCCTCGCCGATCAAGCTGCCTCACCTCAGCCGGCTGGCCGCCCAGGGCGTGGTCTTCGACGCCGCCTACTGCAACAGCCCCTTGTGCGCACCCTCGCGCTTCACTTTGGTCAGCGGCCAGTTGCCCAGCCGGATCGGCGCCTACGACAACGCCGCGGACTTCCCCGCCGACGTGCCTACCTACGCCCACTACCTGCGGCGCCTGGGCTACCGCACTGCGCTCTCGGGCAAGATGCACTTCTGCGGCCCGGACCAGTTGCACGGTTATGAAGAGCGCCTGACCAGCGATATCTACCCCGCCGACTATGGCTGGGCGGTGAACTGGGACCAGCCCGATGTGCGCCCCAGCTGGTACCACAATATGTCCTCGGTACTGCAGGCCGGCCCCTGTGTACGCACCAACCAGCTGGATTTCGACGAGGAGGTGGTGTTCAAGGCCCAGCAATACCTGTTCGACCATGTGCGCGAGGCCGGCGACCAGCCGTTCTGCCTCACCGTCTCCATGACCCACCCCCACGATCCGTACACCATTCCCAGGGCCTTCTGGGACCTGTACCGCGACGACCAGATTCCACTGCCGCAGACCCCGCCCCAAAGCGAGCTGGATCCGCATTCCCAGCGCCTGCTCAAGGTCTACGACCTGTGGGACAAGCCCTTGCCTGTGGATAAGATCCGCGACGCGCGCCGCGCCTACTTCGGCGCCTGCAGCTACATCGACAGCAACGTCGGCAAGCTGCTGCAGACCCTGGAAGACACCGGGCTGGCGGACGACACGCTGATCGTGTTTTCCGGCGACCACGGCGACATGCTCGGCGAGCGCGGCCTCTGGTACAAAATGCACTGGTTTGAAATGGCCGCCCGGGTACCGCTGCTGATCTGTGCACCGGGGCAGTTCACTGCCGGCCGGGTCAGCGCCGCTGTCTCCACCGCCGACCTGCTGCCGACCCTGGTAGAGCTGGCCGGCGGCCGGGTCGATCCCGACCTGCCGCTGGATGGCCGCTCCCTGGTCCCGCACTTGCAAGGGCAGGGCGGGCACGACGAGGTGTTCGGCGAATACATGGCCGAAGGCACCATCGGCCCGCTGATGATGATTCGCCACGGTGCCTACAAGTTCATCTACAGCGAAGACGACCCCTGCCTACTCTTCGACCTGCACCACGACCCGCAAGAGCGCTGCGACCTTGGCCAGTCGCCCGAGCATCGGCCGCTGTTCGCCGCGTTCCTGGCAGAGGCCCGGGCCAAGTGGGACATTCCGCGCATTCACCAACAGGTCCTGGCCAGCCAGCGCCGCCGCCGGCTGGTGGCCGAGGCGCTGAGCCGGGGCAAACTCAAGAGCTGGGACCACCAGCCGCTGGTAGACGCCAGCCAGCAGTACATGCGCAACCACATCGACCTCGATGACCTGGAGCGCAAGGCCCGTTATCCACAACCCTGCCAAAACCAATAAAACGTAAGGGGAAAAGCATGCAAAGGTTATCCACAGCACTGACGCTCGGGCTTCTGGCCCTGGGCAGCGCATCCGCTTGGGCCGACTCGTGCGAGACCGTGAAGATGGCCGACCCGGGGTGGAGCGATATCGCCGCCACCAATGCCATCACCGGCTTCCTGCTGGACGGCATGGGCTACAAGGCGAAGATCGACACCCTGGCCGTGCCCATCACCTTCGGTGGTCTGAAGGATGGCCGGGTGGATGTATTCCTGGGTAACTGGATGCCGGCGCAGCAAGGCTTCCATGACAAGTTCGTGGCCAATGGCGACGTCACCCAGCTGGCCAAGAACCTGGAAGGGACCGAGTTCACCCTGGCGGTGCCGGACTATGTGTGGGAGGCCGGAGTGCATGATTTTGCCGACCTGGACAAGTTCGCCGACAAGTTCGACAAAAAGCTCTACGGCATCGGCTCCGGCGCGCCGGCCAACCTGTCGCTGCAGGAAATCATCAAGAGCAACCAGTTCAACCTGGGCCAGTGGAAGCTGATCGAGTCCAGTGAACAGGCAATGCTCGCCGAAGTGTCCCGGGCCACGAAAAAGCAGCGCTTCATCACCTTCCTCGGCTGGACTCCACACCCGATGAACGTGCAGTTGAAGATGCGCTACCTGACCGGCGGCGAAAAGTACTTCGGCGCCAGCGGCAGCGTCTACACCCTGACCCGCAAGGGTTATGCACAGGCTTGCCCGAACGTCGGCAAACTGCTGGGCAACCTGCGGTTCACCCAGGAGATGGAGAACAGCATCATGGCCGCGGTGGTCAACAGCAAACTCAGCAACACCGAGGCCGCCAAGGCCTGGATCAAGGCCCACCCGGCAGTGCTGGAGCAATGGCTGGAGGGAGTGCGAACCATTGATGACAAAGAGGCCCTGGCAGCGGTGAAGAGCAGGTTGTAGCCCGAGGTGCGCCGGCCATTCGCCGGCAAGCCGGCTCCTGCACCCAAAGCCTGGCAATGCTTTACCCTGGCCCACCGAATCAACCCACCCGTGAGGAACCATGGCCTGGCCCGACCGCCAATCTCTCCTGCCTTTGCTGAGCTGGCTGCCGCGCCAGACCCGGGCCAGCGTCGGCCGTGACCTGCTGGTGGGCCTGAGCGGCGCGATCCTCGCTCTGCCGCAATCCATCGCCTATGCCCTGATCGCCGGCCTGCCCCCGGAATACGGGCTGTACGCGGCCATAGTCCCGGTGCTGATCGCCTGCCTGTGGGGTTCATCGTGGCACCTGATCTGCGGCCCCACGGCGGCGATTTCCATCGTTCTCTATGCCAGCGTCAGCCCCCTGGCAGTGCCGGCCTCCGAGGACTACATCACCCTGATCCTGCTCCTGACGCTGTTGGCCGGGGTCTTCCAGTGGCTGCTGGGAATGCTGCGCTTCGGCGCCCTGGTGAACTTCGTCTCGCACTCGGTGGTGCTGGGCTTCACCCTCGGCGCGGCGGTGGTCATCGCCCTGGGCCAGTTGCCCAACCTGCTGGGGCTGGAACTGCCGAACCAGGCCACCGCCCTCAACAGCCTGAGCCAGTTGCTGCAGCACCTGGGCGAGGTGGACCGGCCTTCGCTGCTGCTGGGGCTGGGCACCCTAGCACTGGGGGTCGCCTTCAAGCTGCTGGCGCCGCGCTGGCCCGGCCTGCTGCTGAGCCTGGTGTTCAGTGCCCTGGTGGTATGGCTGCTGCCAGGGGTGTTTGGCCATGTGCAACTGGTCAGCGCCTTCGCCGGCCGGCTGCCGCCATTTAGCCCATTGCCCCTGGACCTGGAACTGATCCTGCGGTTGCTGCCCAGCGCAGTGGCGGTGGGCATGCTCGGGCTGGTCACCAGCCTGTCGATTGCCCGCTCGCTGTCAGCACGTTCGGAACAGTTGCTGGACGCCAACCAGGAAGTCCGCGCCCAGGGCCTGTCGAACATGGTCGGGGCGTTTTTCTCCGGCTACCTGTCCTCGGGCTCCTTCACCCGCTCCGGGTTGAGCTACGAGGCCGGCGCTTGCTCGCCCCTGGCCGGGGTGTTCTCGGCGCTGTGGGTGGCGCTGTTCGCCGTGGCCGGCGCCGGGCTGATCGCCCATATCCCGATCCCGGCCATGGCCGGCAGCATCCTGCTGATCTGCTGGGGGCTGGTGGACCACCGGGGCATTCGCGCGCTGTTCCGGGTCAGCCGCGCCGAGTTCGTGGTGATGAGCCTGACCTGCGTCGCCACCCTGCTCCTGGAGTTGCAGACCGCGATCTATGCCGGGGTCCTGGCGTCGCTGTTCTTCTACCTCAAGCGCACTTCGCAACCGCGGGTGCAGCAGTCCAGCGAAGGCGATGAAGACATCCTGCGGGTCGGCGGTTCGATTTTCTTCGGCGCCAGCCATTACCTGCAGGTGCGCATGCAGCGCTGCCACGCGCCCAGGCTGGTGATCGACGCACGGCAGATCAACTTTATCGACTACTCAGGGGTGGAAATGCTGCACCAAGAGGCGCGCCGGCTGAAACGCCAGGACCGTAGCCTGATCCTGCGCCGGGCACGGCAGACGGTGAAAGAAGAGTTGATCAAGCTCGAAGGCCCGGAACGCTGCCCGATCCACTTCGAAGACTGAACCCGCAGGCGCCTTGCCCACACCCGACGTGAGAGCCGGCTTGCCGGCGAATAAGCCCTTGAGCCTGGCCCAGCCTTGAAGCCGCCTTCGCTGGCAAGCCAGCTCCTAAGGGGGGTTACTGCGCCAGCTGACGACGCAGTTCAGCCAGCACCGGGGCACTGTCGGGGCGCACGCCGCGCCACAGGTAGAAGGCTTCCGCCGCTTGCTCGGCCAGCATGCCCAGGCCATCCAGCACCAGGGCCGCGCCCTGTTCACTGGCCCAGCGGCAGAACGGCGTCGGCTCCTTGGCGTACATCATGTCGTAGCACACGGTCTTGCCCGCCTCGATCAGGCTGCCGGCAATCGGCGGCAGCTCGCCCGAAAGGCTGGCGGAGGTGGCATTGATGATCAGGTCCACCGATTCCTGCAGCCAGTCGAAGCCGCTGGCCGATACCGGCCCCAGGTCGGCGAACAACTCCGCCAGCAGCTCAGCCTTTTCCACGGTGCGATTGGCGATTACCAAGGCCTCCGGCTGCTCGGCCAGCAACGGCTCCAGGGCACCACGGACCGCGCCGCCAGCCCCCAGCACAAGGATGCGCTTGCCCTTGAGGCTGACCCCGGCGTTCACCTTCAGGTCGCGCACCAGCCCGGCGCCGTCGGTGTTGTCCCCCAGCAGGCGGCCGTCGGCCTGCTTGCTCAGGGTGTTCACCGCGCCGGCGCGCTGGGCCCGTTCGGTCAGGCTGTCGCACAGGCGATAGGCCTCTTCCTTGAACGGCACCGTGACATTGGCCCCACGCCCGTGGGCGAAGAAACTGCGAGCGGTGCCGGCGAAATCATCCAGGGGCGCCAGCAGGGTGTTGTACTCCAGCTGCTGGCCGGTCTGCTGGGCGAACAGCCGATGGATCAGCGGCGACTTGCTGTGGCCGATCGGGTTACCAAAGACAACGTACTGATCCATCTCTCATCCCATTTGCTCAACACAGGGGTAGGAACCGCATCCGCCTTGAAGGCCTTTTCGCCGGCAAGCCGGCTTCTACACAGTGGGTGCGGTTTAGTTGCTGGCTGCCAGCCAGTCGCGATCCTGCAGGAAGTATTCGGTCAGGCGCGCTTCTTCGCTGCCCGGCTCGGCCTTCCAGTCATAGCCCCAGCGCACTTGTGGCGGCAGCGACATGAGGATCGACTCGGTGCGCCCGCCCGATTGCAGGCCGAACAGGGTGCCACGGTCGTAGACCAGGTTGAACTCCACGTAGCGGCCCCGGCGGAATTCCTGGAATTCCCGCTGCTGCGCGGTGTAGGCCGCGGCCTTGCGGCGCTGGACGATGGGCAGGTAGGCCTCGATGTAGGCGTCGCCGATGGCGCGCATGAAGGCGAAACTGGTGTCGAAGTCCCATTCGTTCAGATCGTCGAAGAACAGGCCGCCGATGCCCCGCGGTTCATTGCGGTGCTTGATGTGGAAATAGCTGTCGCACCAGGCCTTGTAGCGCGGGTAGACATCGGCACCGAAGGGCGCGCAGGCCCGCTCGGCAACCCGGTGCCAGTGCACGCAGTCATCGATGTTGCCGTAGTAGGGGGTCAGGTCAAAACCGCCGCCGAACCACCAGACCGGCTCTTCGCCTTCCTTCTCGGCGATGAAGAACCTCACGTTGGCGTGGGAAGTCGGCACATGGGGGTTGTGCGGGTGGATCACCAGGGACACGCCCAGGGCCTCGAAGCCACGGCCGGCCAGCTCGGGCCGGTGGGCACTGGCCGATGGCGGCAGGCCGCTGCCGAATACATGGGAGAAGTTCACCCCACCCTTTTCGATCACTGCACCGTCGCCGATCACCCGGGTACGCCCGCCACCACCGGCAGGCCGGGTCCAGGCGTCCTCGATGAAGCGTGCGCCACCGTCTTCGGTTTCCAGTGCAGCGCAAATGCGGTCTTGCAGGTCGAGCAGGTAGGCTTTCACGGCCTCGGTGCGGGTAGTCATGGCATCACCTTGAATCGGGCAAAGCTACGCGGCGCTAGGGATGGAGCACGGGCCGGCGCAAATGGGCGCGTAGCATAACACCGCGCCGGGGCGCTCCGCAGTTGACGAAGGTCAAGCAGAGGAGTCCGATAGAGCACTTTCACGACACGTCCGAGGAGAGAATGCAGATGGCCAAACGTATCCAGTTCCGCGCCCATGGCGGCCCCGAAGTGCTCGAATATGTGGATTACCAACCGGCGGAACCGGGCCCGCAACAGGTTCGCGTCAGCAACAAGGCCATCGGCCTGAACTTCATCGACACCTATTTCCGCAGCGGTCTCTACGCACCGCCCGCCCTGCCTTCGGGCCTGGGGGCCGAAGGCGCGGGCGTGGTCGAGGCCGTGGGCAGTGCCGTGACCCGTTTCAAGGTCGGCGACCGCGTGGCTTACGGCAGCGGCCCACTGGGGGCCTACAGCGATGTGCATGTGCTGCCCGAAGCCAACCTGGTACGCCTGCCGGACGCCATCAGCTTCGAACAGGCCGCCGGGGTCATGCTCAAGGGCCTGACCGTGCAGTACCTGCTGCGCCAGACCTATGAACTCCAGGGCGGCGAAACCGTGTTGTTCCACGCCGCTGCCGGCGGTGTCGGCTCCCTGGCCTGCCAGTGGGCCAAGGCCCTCGGGGTAAAGCTGATCGGCACCGTCAGCTCGCCGGAAAAGGCCGCCATCGCCAAGGCCCTGGGCGCCTGGGAAACCATCGACTACAGCCATGAAGACGTGGCCCAGCGAGTGCTGGAACTGACCGGCGGGAAGAAATGCCCGGTGGTCTACGACGGCGTGGGCAAGGACACCTGGCTGACCTCCCTGGACTGCCTGGCTCCACGCGGGCTGATGGTCAGCTTCGGCAACGCCTCTGGCGCAGTGGACGGGGTCAACCTGGGGATTCTCTCGGCCAAGGGCTCGCTGTACGTGACCCGGCCGACCCTGGCCAGCTACGCCAACAATGCCGAGAACCTGCAGCGCATGGCCGACGACCTGTTCGGCATGATTGCCAGCGGCAAGCTGAAGATCGAGATTGGCCAGCGCTTCGCCCTGGCGGATGCGGCCAAGGCCCATATCGAACTGTCGGCACGACGCACGACTGGCTCGACTGTGCTGCTGCCTTGAACGCCTTCGCCGGCAAGCCGGTTCCTGCCGAGTATCGTAGGAGCCGGCTTGCCGGAGAAGCGCTTCAGGAAGGCCGAACGACCTTGCCGGTAGCCAGGTCACGGATCAGGCTCGGGTTCTTGCGCCCGCCCAGGCTGCCACTGAGGACCAGATCCAGTTGCCCACGGAAATACTGCTCGATGCGCAGCCGCGTGCGCGCCGCCGGGCGCCCCTGGGGGTTGGCCGAGGTGGAAATCAGCGGGCCCACCAAGGAGCACAGCTCACGCACCAGCGGATGGTCGCTGACCCGCAGCGCCACCGTGTCATGGACCCCGGTGACCCACTCGGGCAACAGGTTCTGATGGGGCACCAGCCAGGTATTGGGCCCCGGCCAGGTGCTGGACATGCGATCGATCCAGGTGTCCGGGAAGTCCTCGAAGAGGAAATCGAACTGATGGATGTTGTCAGCGATCAGGATCAGGCCCTTGTCCACCGACCGTGACTTGATCGCCAGCAGGCGATCCACCGCCTCTTCATTCCACGGATCGCACCCCAGGCCCCAGACCGCTTCGGTTGGATAGGCAATCACCGCCCCTGCGCGAATCTCTCGTGCGGCTTGCTGCACGCGCCAACTGCTGACCATTGCCGACTCTCCAGATAAAAGCTGTGCGCAGTTTACCGATCCTGCTTATAAAACCTAGCTCAGACGCGCATACCAACGCCCATTTTCATGGACCGCACGGCCTTCGATCTCCAGCTCGGTCAGGGCCGCCAGCACCCGGGGCAGGGGCCAGCCGCTGGCGCTGGCCAAGGCTTCGCTGCTGTGGGGCGCCGCATGCAGCAAGGCCAGCAACGGGTGGGTACAGGCCGCTGTCGGCAACGTGGCGCTGGGCGGCAGGTTCTGCCAGCCGGCCAGGGTCTCCAGGATGTGCTGTACGCTTTCCACCAGCACCGCGCCGTCGCGGATCAACTGATGGCAGCCCCGGGCACCGGGGTGGTGGATAGAACCGGGGATGGCATACACCTCGCGGCCTTGCTCCGCCGCCAGCCGCGCGGTAATCAGCGAACCGCTGGCGACGCTGGCCTCCACCACCAGCACGCCCAGGGCCAGGCCACTGATGATTCGATTGCGCCGGGGGAAGTGTTCCGCACGCGCCGGGGTGTCCAGCGGGAACTCGGAAACCACCGCGCTGCCCTGGTCGATCATGGCCCTGGCCAGGGCCCGGTGCCGCTGTGGATAAAAATTTTCCAGGCCAGTGCCCAGCACGCCCACGGTACGCCCGCCAACATCCAGGGCCGCCTGATGGGCAGCGCCATCGACGCCCAGGGCCAGACCGCTGGTGATGACAAAACCGGCACGGGCCAGGCTGCGGGAAAAGGCCCCGGCGGTGTCCAGCCCCGGTCGCGATGCGCGACGGCTGCCCACCATCGCCAACTGCGGCCGTTCGAGAATCGAGGGGTCGCCGGCCACGAACAGCAGCGGTGGCGCATCCTCGAGTTGCGCCAGCAAGGGCGGGTAGCCGGGCTGGTCCCACATCAGCAAATGCTGGGCCTGGCTATCTATCCAGGCCAATGCGCGACGGGCGCCGTCGCGCACCTGGGGGCTGCGCCGGGCCTCGCTGCAGGCCGGCGGCAGGTCCAGGGAACGCCAGGCACTGGCCGGGGCACTGAGTGCTTTAGAAGCGCAACCGAATGCCTGAAGCAGGCGCTGAAAACGCATCGGCCCGAGTTCGGGCAGGACGTGCAAGCGCAATCGAGCTTCCAGTTCTGCCGGGGAAATGCTGCCGCTCATCGAGTTCGACATGGATCATCCTTGATCGTCAGGGCTCCAGCCTGAGCTGGAACAAGCTGTGGATAACTCTGTTGGTAACTTGTTGAGGAAAGATCTCCCTCAGGGGTTGCGGACCTTGTCCAGCACCGCCAGCGAACGCGTGGCCTTGAGTACCAATCCGTAGCTGAGCCTGTCGTAGCTGCGGAACACCATCAGCCAGCCGGCCGCCTCGTCGGGGATTTTCAGCGGCTCGCCGGTTTGCCGGTCGCGCACGGTTTCACCGGTCTTGATCACCGCCAGCACGTTGCCCTCCAGCAGGCCGTCGCGGCGCCCGCGGTTGAGGGTCACCACATCCAGGGCGCCGATCTGGGTGACCCCTCGGGGCACGTCGATGATCAGCCCTTCCACCGGCCGTTGCGGGGCACTGGGGTTGAAGGAGCCCGGCAACCCCGAGGTATCGGCGGCCAGCAAGCGATCACCCAGGCGCACTTCCTGGTTGCTGCTCTGCAAGGCGAGGGTGGCCAGGTCACCTTCGCTCGCCACCACCCGGGCGCTGCCAATGGCGTCGGCGTTGACCCCCAGCAGTTCCTGGCTCAGGGGGTCGCGGTAGACCTTGCCCTGGCGGAACAGCTCATAGACCGGCTGCTCAGGGTCCAGCCGGCCACGGGCGAAAAGCCGGTCGCCCATGCCACCCAGCACCCGCTCGCCCTCGCCGGCCACGATATACGGCGCCTGCTCCAGGGCCCCGGGCTGATCGACGATGCGGTTGTCCAGCAAGAAGCTGCTGATCGCTTGCAGGGGGATGCTCGGAATCGGGGCAGGGGGCAGGCGCCGGGCCTGGGGCGCGAGCTTGACCGTCGGCGGCGCCGCTGGTCGCTCCAGCTGCAGGCGTGGCGGGCCGTCATTGCGCACCAGTTGCAGGCGGTCACCGGGGAAGATCTGCCCGGCGAAGCCCGCCGGCCAGAGCTCGCGCCATTGCCAGGGCTGCTGCAGATACAGGCTGGCGACGCTCCACAGGGTATCGCCCGGCTGCACCCGATAGTGCTGTGGATAACTGTCCCGCAGTTGCACCTGGGCCTGGCCGATGGCGGTCCAGCCCGCCAGCAGCAGGGCGAACAGTGATTTCCTCATGGGCTGAATCCCTTTATTATGTGCGTTCGCGTGAAACGCCAGAGCCTGCACGGCTCGCTCCATCCCAGAGCACGTTTTGCACCGGCGGCCCAGGACCAGAACCTGCGCGGACGCCGACTCCGCCCTTACTTCACACGTGTAGCAATTACGCTTATGGCCATTTTAAACATCCTCGAATTCCCTGATCCGCGCCTGCGCACTATCGCCAAACCAGTGGCCGTAGTGGACGACGAAGTGCGTCAGTTGGTCGACGACATGTTTGAAACAATGTATGAGGCCCCAGGCATCGGTCTGGCGGCGACCCAGGTCAACGTGCACAAACGCGTGGTGGTCATGGACCTGTCCGAAGACCGCAGCGAACCACGGGTGTTCATCAACCCCGAGTTCGAAGCCCTGACCGACGAGATGGACCAGTACCAGGAAGGCTGCCTTTCGGTACCGGGCTTCTACGAAAACGTCGACCGTCCGCAACGGGTCAAGATCAAGGCCCTGGACCGCGACGGCCAGCCCTACGAACTGATCGCCGAAGGTTTGCTCGCCGTGTGCATCCAGCACGAATGCGACCACCTGAACGGCAAGTTGTTCGTCGACTACCTGTCCACGCTCAAGCGTGACCGGATCAAGAAGAAGCTGGAAAAGCAGCATCGCCAGCAGGCTTGATGACCGTCTTGCAAAGGCTTGCTACGGCAAGCCTTTTTCTTTTCCGCATGTTTAACATCGAGAATTCCCATGACTGAGCCACTGCGCATCGTCTTTGCCGGCACCCCCGAATTCGCCGCCGAACACCTCAAGGCCCTGCTCGACAGCCCTTACCAGATCGTTGCGGTCTACACCCAGCCGGACCGTCCGGCGGGGCGCGGGCAGAAGCTGATGCCCAGTCCGGTCAAGCAGCTTGCTCTGGAAAACGACATCCCCGTGCTGCAACCGCCGACCTTGCGCAATGCCGAGGCCCAAGCCGAACTGGCAGCGCTCAAGCCGGACCTGATGGTGGTGGTGGCCTATGGCCTGATCCTGCCCCAGGCGGTGCTGGATATTCCGCGCCTGGGTTGCATCAACAGCCACGCTTCGCTGTTGCCACGCTGGCGCGGTGCCGCGCCGATCCAGCGTGCGGTGCAAGCCGGTGACGCGCAAAGCGGGGTGACCGTGATGCGCATGGAAGCCGGCCTGGATACCGGGCCGATGCTGCTCAAGGTCAGCACCCCGATCAGCGCCGAAGATACCGGCGGCAGCCTGCACGACCGCCTGGCCGAGATGGGCCCGCCCGCAGTGCTGCAAGCCATCGAAGGCCTGGCCGCCGGCACCCTGGAAGGCGAAGTCCAGGACGACAGCCTGGCCACTTACGCCCACAAGCTGAACAAGGACGAGGCGCGCATCGACTGGAGCCGCCCGGCCGTGGAACTGGAGCGCCTGGTGCGGGCCTTCAACCCCTGGCCGATCTGCCACAGCAGCTTGAATGGCGAAGCGCTGAAAGTGCTGGCCGCCACCCTGGCCGAAGGCAAGGGCGCGCCGGGGGAAATCCTCGGCGCCAGCAAGGACGGCCTGATCGTTGCCTGCGGTGAGCAGGCGCTGTGCCTGACCCGCCTGCAACTGCCCGGGGGCAAGGCGCTGAACTTCAGCGACCTGTTCAACAGCCGCCGCGAGAAATTCGCCATCGGCACCCTGCTCGGCCCAGCAGCGGAGGCCCAATGAACCCGCGCCTGGCCGCCGCCAAGGCGCTGACTGCCGTGCTCAACGGCAAGGCCTCGCTCAACAGCTCGCTGCCGATCCAGCTGGACAAGGTCGAGGCCCGTGATCGCGGCTTCACCCAGGACCTGGCCTTCGGCACCGCACGCTGGCAGCCGCGGCTGTCGGCGCTGGCGGCCAAGCTGCTGCAGAAGCCGTTCAAGGCAGCCGACGCCGATGTCGAAGCATTGCTGCTGGTGGGCCTCTATCAGTTGCTCTACACCCGGGTTCCGGCCCACGCCGCCATCGGTGAGACCGTGGGCTGCGCCGACAAGCTGAAAAAGCCCTGGGCCAAGGCTCTGCTCAATGCCGTGCTGCGCCGTGCCCAACGCGAAAGCGAAACGCTGCTGGCCGAGTTGGAGCACGACCCGGTGGTGCGCACCGCGCACCCGCGCTGGTTGCAGAAATCCCTCAAGGCGTTCTGGCCCGAGCAGTGGGAAGCCATCTGCGCCGCCAACAACGCCCACCCGCCGATGATCCTGCGGGTCAACCGCCGGCATCATTCCCGCGATGCCTACCTGAAGCTGTTGAGCGAAGCGGGAGTTGCGGCCAAGGCTTGCGTCTATAGCCAGGACGGCATCGTCCTCGACGAAGCCTTGGATATACGCAGCCTGCCGGGCTTTGCCGAAGGCTGGATCAGTGTGCAGGACGAGGCCGCGCAACTGGCCGCCGAGCTGCTGGAACTGGCGCCGGGGCAACGGGTGCTGGACGCCTGCTGCGCTCCGGGCGGCAAGACCTGCCACATCCTCGAAGTGCAACCGGCCCTGGCCGGCGTGGTAGCGGTGGACCTGGAGGCCAAGCGCCTGGTGCGGGTACGGGAAAACCTCGACCGCCTGGGGCTCGACGCCCAATTGATCGCCGCCGATGGCCGCGACACCCAGGCCTGGTGGGACGGCAAGCCGTTCCAGCGGATCCTGCTGGACGCTCCCTGCTCGGCCACCGGGGTGATCCGCCGCCATCCGGATATCAAGCTGACCCGCCAGCCCGAAGACATCGCCGCCCTGGCGCAACTGCAAGGCGAACTGCTGGATGCCATGTGGCAGGCCCTGGAAGTGGGCGGCATCCTGCTCTACGCCACCTGCTCGACCCTGCCCACCGAGAACACCGAGGTCATCGAGGCCTTCCTGGCCCGCACCCCGGGTGCTCGTGAATTGGACATCGGCGGCCAACTGGGGCAGCCTGCGGCCGGCCTCAAGCAGCCCCACGGGCGCCAGTTGCTGGCGCAAGAAGGCGGCCACGACGGCTTCTACTACGCCAAGCTGATCAAGATTGCCGCCGCACGCGGTTAAACGGTTTTAAGGGAGTGACTGGATGAAGATCATCATCCTCGGCGCCGGGCAAGTGGGTGGCACGCTGGCGGAACACCTGGCCAGCGAAGCCAACGATATCACCGTGGTCGACACCGACGGCGAACGCCTGCGCGACCTCGGCGACCGCCTGGACATCCGCACCGTGCAGGGCCGCGCCTCGTTCCCGACGGTGCTGCGCCAGGCCGGCGCCGACGACGCCGACATGCTGGTGGCGGTAACTAACAGCGACGAGACCAACATGGTCGCTTGCCAGGTGGCCCACACCCTGTTCCACACCCCGACCAAGATCGCCCGGGTGCGCGAAGCCGCCTACCTGACCCGCGCCGGGCTGTTCGACAACGATGCGATCCCGGTGGACGTGCTGATCAGCCCCGAGCAGGTGGTGACCAACTACATCAAGCGCCTGATCGAGCACCCCGGTGCGCTGCAGGTGATCGACTTCGCCGAAGGCAAGGCGCAACTGGTGGCGGTCAAGGCCTACTACGGTGGCCCGCTGGTGGGCCAGCAACTGCGCCAGCTGCGCGAGCACATGCCCAACGTCGACACCCGGGTGGCGGCGATCTTCCGTCGCGACCGGCCGATCATGCCCAAGGGCGATACGGTGATCGAGGCCGACGACGAAGTGTTCTTCATCGCCGCCAAGGCCCACATCCGTGCGGTGATGAGCGAGATGCGCCGCCTGGAGGAATCCTACAAGCGCATCGTCATCGCCGGTGGCGGGCAGATCGGCGAGCGCCTGGCCGAGGCCATCGAAAGCCGCTACCAGGTGAAGATCATCGAGATGAACCCGGCCCGCTGCCGCTACCTCTCCGACACCCTGGACAGCACCGTGGTGCTGCAGGGCAGCGCCTCGGACCGCGACCTGCTGCTGGAAGAGAACATCGCCGACGCCGATATCTTCCTGGCCCTGACCAACGACGACGAAGCCAACATCATGTCCTCGCTGCTGGCCAAGCGCCTGGGAGCGAAGAAGGTGATGACCATCATCAACAACCCGGCCTACGTCGACCTGATCCAGGGTGGCGACATCGACATCGCCATCAGCCCGCAGCTGGCCACCATCGGCACGCTGCTGGCCCACGTGCGCCGCGGCGATATCGTCAGCGTGCACTCCCTGCGCCGGGGCGCGGCGGAAGCCATCGAGGCCATCGCCCACGGCGACGCCAAGTCGAGCAAGGTGATCGGCCGTGCCATCGAGAACATCGGCCTGCCGCCGGGAACCACCATCGGCGCGATCATTCGCGACGAAGAAGTGCTGATCGCCCACGACGACACGGTGATCGAAGCCGGCGACCACGTGATCCTGTTCCTTGTGGATAAAAAACACATCCGCGACGTGGAGAAACTGTTCCACGTCGGCCTGAGCTTCTTCTGATCAACAACTCTGTAGCCGCTGCCGAAGGCTGCGATCGACTGCGCAGCAGGCGCTGCCCTTGCGAAGGCCCTGCGGGCCTGATCGCAACCTGCGGCGGCTACATGAGCCCACAGGAGTGACAACGATGCTTGAATCCCTGGAAAAAATGCTCGCCAAGGGTGTGGATAACGCCCTGCTGCGCTTCGGCCTGGGCAAGGGTTACCTGGATCAGGGCGATTTCGCCAAGGCCGCCGAGCACCTGCAACGTTGCGTGGCCTTCGACCCCAAGTATTCCGCGGCGTGGAAGTTGCTGGGCAAGGCCTGCCAGGGGCAGGGCGACCTGCCGGCAGCGCGCCAGGCCTGGGAACAGGGCCTGGAAGCGGCCCGGGGCCACGGCGACAAGCAGGCGGAAAAGGAAATGACGGTGTTCCTGAAAAAACTCGACCGCCAGTCTCAAGGCTGACCCCACCCCTCCTCGGTAGCCGCTGCTGCAGGCTGCGAACGAGCTGGGCGGCACTCCGATGCACTGCTCGCTAGCTCTGAAGACCCGCACAGGCTCGACAAGAGAGCGCCAAGCAAGGCCCTTCGGTCCTTTTCGCAGCCTCGCGGGCTCGGCAACGGCTACAGGGCTATTTCACAGGTAGCGCAGGGCGATCCCTTCCGCGTCCACTTGCACCACTTCCATGCGCACCCGCGGCGCCGTCACCGGCAGGCCCTGGACCTGGCCGTAGACCACCGCGCCCTTGGGCAGTCTTGCCAGGGCCGGGCTCTGTACATAGACGCCGCTGGCGGACAGGTTGCGGGTCTGCCCCAGGCATTCGCCGATGCTTTCGTGGGAAATCTTGATGCGGAACGACTTGCGATGATCGGACATCTTCTGCGCCCTTGTTCGGTGTGCTGTGGATAACTCCCGATGCGGGGTTATCCACAGATCGTGCCAGCTCCCTCAGTACCAGCGCGCCTCGCCAGGCGGGCGCTTCTTGAAGCGTTTCATGCTCCACATGTACTGGCTCGGATAGGCCCCCACATAACGCTCGACCACCTTGCTCATGGCCGCGCAGGAGGTTTCGGTATCGGTGCTGTACATGTCTTCCGGCGCCGCTTCGAGGATCACCTTGTAGCCCGAGCCGTCGGGCAGGCGCAGGGCATGGAGGAACACGCCGACCGCCTTGCCGCCGGCCAGCATGTTCGGCACGAACTTGCTGGTCAGGGCCTGGGTGGCGAAGAAGGGCACGAAGATCCCGGCGGATTCGGCCGGTTCCGGGTCGGCGGGGATGCCCACTGCCCCCCCTTTGCGCACTTCCTTGATGACGCTGAGGATGCCTTCCTTGGTGGAAGCCGCCACGCGGTTGCCCAGTTGCACCCGCTGCTTGCGCAGCAGTTCGTCCACCGCCTTGAGCTTGGGCGGACGGTAGAAAATGATCGGTTTGCACTGGCTGCAATAGAAGTGGTTGAGCACTTCCCAGTTGCCCAGGTGGCTGGTAATGCCAACCACGCCCTTGCCCGAGGCCAGGGCGTCCTTGAGTACTTCCAGGCCCTCGACTTCACGCACCAGGGCAATGGAACGCTCGGCCGGCCAGATCCAGGCGCAGGCGCTTTCAGTCAGGGACTTGCCGATGTCCTTCAGGCTCTGGCCCACCAGGCGCTCGCGTTCCGCCGGGTCCATCTGTGGAAAACACTTGGCCAGGTTGATGCGCACCACCTCGCGGGAACGATTGGGCGTCTTCCACATGATCCAGCCGATGGCTGCGCCGACCGCCTGCACCGCGCGCCAGGGCAGCAGGGCAAACAACCGCAGAGCACCCACCAGCAGGGCGCCTTTGAACTTATCCACAAATGACTCCTGATCTTGGTCATGAAGCGTGTCGCCAGCCGGCTATTCTAACCGCGCATGGGCCAGGATGGCGTACCGATCACAGTCCAGGGTGTGGTCCATGACCATCCCCGAGGCCTGCATCAGCGCATAACAGATGGTCGGGCCGACGAAAGTGAAGCCGGCCTTGCGCAAGCCGCGGCTCATGGCTTCGGCCTCCGGCGTCACCGCCGGCACTTCGCTGCGGTCCTTGAAATGGTTGATCTTCGGCACGCCACCGACGAAGGCCCAGAGAAAGGCCACCGGGTCTTCCAGCTCCAGCCAGGCCTGGGCGTTGCGCCGCGCGGCGTTGAGCTTGAGGCGGTTGCGGATGATGCCCGGGTCCTGCATCAGGTCGTCGATCTCGGCATCGCTCATCTGCGCCACGCGCTGCACATCGAAGCCGAACAGCACCTGGCGATAGTGCTCGCGCTTCTTCAGCACGGTGATCCATGACAGCCCGGCCTGGAACCCTTCGAGCAATAACAACTCGAACAAGCGCTGCCCATCGCGCAGCGGCACGCCCCACTCCTGATCGTGATAAGCCATGTACAGCGGATCTTCGGAACACCAAAAGCAGCGTGGCATAAGGCTCCAGTGGGCGTGCGCAGGACTGAATCGGGTATACTCCCGCTCCTTAAATCGCAGCCCAAGTAACAGGTGAATTTCGTGAGCCAGCCTACGCCAGCCGTGCGTACCTTCCAAGACTTGATCCTCGCCCTCCAGCAGTACTGGGCCGAGCAAGGTTGTGTGGTACTTCAGCCCTACGATATGGAAGTAGGCGCCGGCACTTTCCACACCGCTACCTTCCTGCGGGCCATCGGCCCGGAAACCTGGAACGCCGCTTATGTGCAGCCCAGTCGTCGCCCGACTGACGGCCGCTACGGCGAAAACCCCAACCGCCTGCAGCACTACTATCAGTTCCAGGTGGTCTTGAAGCCCAACCCGGAGAACTTCCAGGAGCTGTACCTGGGTTCCCTGAAGCACGTGGGCCTGGACCCGCTGGTGCACGACATCCGCTTCGTCGAGGACAACTGGGAATCGCCGACCCTGGGCGCCTGGGGCCTGGGCTGGGAAGTCTGGCTCAACGGCATGGAAGTGACTCAGTTCACCTACTTCCAGCAAGCCGGTGGCATCGAGTGCTACCCGGTGACCGGTGAAATCACCTATGGCCTGGAACGCCTGGCCATGTACCTGCAGGGCGTGGATTCGGTGTACGACCTGGTGTGGGCCGACGGCCCGTTCGGCAAGGTCACCTATGGCGATGTGTTCCACCAGAACGAAGTGGAGCAGTCGACCTACAACTTCGAACACGCCAACGTCGAGAAGCTGTTCGAACTGTTCGATTTCTACGAAAGCGAAGCCAAGCGCCTGATCGAGCTGGATCAGCCACTGCCGCTGCCGAGCTATGAAATGGTCCTCAAGGCCTCGCACACCTTCAACCTGCTGGATGCACGCCGGGCCATCTCGGTCACCGCACGCCAGCAGTACATCCTGCGTGTGCGCACCCTGGCGCGTTCCGTTGCGCAAGCCTACCTGCTGGCCCGTGCCAAGCTGGGCTTCCCGATGGCAACCCCGGACCTGCGTGATGAAGTGTTGGCTAAGTTGGAGGCGGCACAATGAGTGCGCAAGATTTTCTGGTTGAACTGGGCACTGAAGAACTGCCACCCAAAGCCCTGAACACCCTGGCCGAAGCCTTTCTGGCCGGCATCGAAAAAGGCCTGCAGAGCGCCGGCCTGAGCTTCCAGGCCAAGCACGTATACGCCGCGCCACGGCGCCTGGCGGTGCTGATCACCCAACTGGCCACCCAGCAGCCGGATCGCAGCATCAACCTCGACGGCCCGCCACGCCAGGCAGCCTTCGATGCTGAAGGCAACCCGACCCAGGCGGCCCTGGGCTTTGCCAAGAAGTGCGGCGTCGAACTCAGCGAGATCGACCAGAGCGGCCCGAAACTGCGCTACAGCCAGAGCATCAAGGGCAAGCCGACCGCCAGCCTGCTGCCGACCATCGTCGAAGATTCGCTGAACGACCTGCCGATTCCCAAGCGCATGCGCTGGGCCGCGCGCAAGGAAGAGTTCGTGCGCCCGACTCAATGGCTGGTGATGCTGCTGGGCGATGAGGTCATCGACTGCACCATCCTCGCCCAGAAGGCCGGTCGCGACTCCCGCGGCCACCGCTTCCACCACCCGCAAAGCGTGCGCATCACCGCGCCGGCCAACTACCTGGCCGACCTGCGTGCCGCCTACGTGCTGGCCGACGCCAACGAGCGTCGCGAGCTGATCAGCAAGCGCACCGCGGAACTGGCGACCCTGCAGGAAGGCACGGCGATCGTCCCGGCGGACCTGCTGGACGAAGTGACTGCCCTGGTCGAATGGCCGGTGCCACTGGTGTGCTCGTTCGAGGAGCGCTTCCTCGAAGTGCCCCAGGAAGCCCTGATCACCACCATGCAGGACAACCAGAAGTACTTCTGCCTGCTGGACGTGGACGGCAAGCTGCTGCCGCGCTTCATCACCGTGGCCAACATCGAGAGCAAGGACCCGCGCCAGATCATCGAGGGCAACGAGAAAGTCGTGCGCCCACGCCTGACCGACGCCGAGTTCTTCTTCAAGCAGGACAAGAAGCAGAAGCTCGAAGACTTCAACCTGCGCCTGCAGAACGTGGTCTTCCAGGAAAAACTCGGCAGCGTCTACGACAAGGCCGAGCGGATCTCCAAGCTGGCCGCCTTCATTGCCCCGCGCATCGGCGGCGACGCCCAGCGCGCCGCCCGTGCCGGCCTGCTGTCCAAGTGCGACCTGGCCACCGAGATGGTCGGCGAGTTCCCGGAGATGCAAGGCATCGCCGGCTACTACTACGCTCTCAATGACGGCGAGCCGGAAGATGTCGCCCTGGCCCTGAACGAGCAGTACATGCCACGTGGCGCCGGCGCCGAGCTGCCCAGCACCGTGACCGGTGCCGCCGTGGCCATCGCCGACAAGCTGGACACCCTGGTGGGGATCTTCGGCATCGGCATGCTGCCCACCGGCAGCAAGGACCCCTACGCCCTGCGTCGCGCGGCACTGGGCGTGCTGCGGATCCTGATCGAGAAGAAGTTCGACCTCGACCTGAACGACGCCGTGGCCTTCGCCGTCAGCGCCTTCGGCAGCAAGGTCAAGGCCGCCGGCCTGGCCGACCAGGTGCTGGAGTTCATCTTCGACCGCCTGCGTGCCCGTTACGAAGACGAAGGCGTGGATGTGGCCACCTACCTCTCGGTGCGTGCCCTGAAGCCGGGTTCGGCCCTGGACTTCGACCAGCGCGTGCAAGCCGTGCAGGCCTTCCGCAAGCTGCCGGAAGCCGCCGCCCTGGCTGCGGTGAACAAGCGCGTGTCGAACCTGCTGAGCAAGATCGAAGGCAATGTGCCGACCACCATCGAAGCCAAGTACTTCGACAACGCCAACGAGTTCTCCCTGTACTCGGCGATCCAGCAAGCGGACCAGGCTGTACAGCCCATGGCCGCTGCCCGCCAGTACAGCGAGACCCTGGCCCGCCTGGCTGCCCTGCGCGAGCCGGTGGACGCCTTCTTCGAGGCGGTGATGGTCAATGCCGAGGACGCCAATGTACGGGCCAACCGCTACGCGCTGCTGGCGCGGCTGCGGGGCCTGTTCCTGGGCGTGGCCGACATTTCGGTACTGAGCTGATCAGGTAGGGAACTGCTGTGAAACTGCTGATACTCGATCGTGACGGCGTGATCAATCACGACTCCGATGCCTACATCAAATCGGTGCAGGAGTGGATTCCGCTCCCCGGCGCGATCGAAGCCATTGCGCAGTTGAGCAAGGCCGGCTGGACGGTGGCGATCGCCACCAACCAGTCCGGCATCGCTCGCGGCTACTACGACCTGGCCACCCTCGATGCCATGCACGCGCGCCTGCGCGAACTGGTGGCGGAGCAGGGCGGCGAAGTCGGGCTGATCGTCTACTGCCCTCACGGGCCCGACGAAGGGTGCGCCTGCCGCAAACCGAAACCGGGCATGCTGCTAACCATTGCCGAGCATTACCAGGCAGAACTGACAGGTCTATGGTTTGTCGGTGACAGTCTCGGTGACCTGGAAGCCGCAAAAGCCGTCGACTCTCAGCCAGTATTGGTAAAGACCGGGAAAGGCGAAAAGACTCTGGGGAAAACCCTGCCGGTAGGCACCTTGATTTTTGACGACCTGGCGGCCGTTGCCGCTGAACTTATCCACAATTAGGCCCCTTCTGGCATCCTGACCAAGGACTGTTCGGGAGAGCGCTTTTTAACAGGCGGGCATGCCCGCAATGGTAAATGCCGCTATGTCGATCCTGCAGGCCATCAGAACCTTTTTCTTTTACCTGCTACTGGGCACCAGTTCCTTGCTGTGGTGCTCCCTGAGCTTTTTTATCGCGCCGTTCCTCCCATTCAAGGCGCGCTATCGCTTTATCAACGTCTACTGGTGTCGCTGCGCGCTGTGGCTGACCAAGGTATTCCTCAATATCCGCGTGGAAGTGAAGGGCGCGGAAAACGTCCCCGAGCGGCCTTGCGTGATCGTTTCCAATCACCAGAGCACCTGGGAAACCTTCTTTCTCTCGGCCTACTTCGAGCCCCTGAGCCAGGTGCTCAAGCGCGAGCTGCTGTATGTGCCGTTTTTCGGCTGGGCCATGGCCATGCTGCGGCCCATCGCCATTGACCGGGACAACCCCAAGGCTGCCCTCAAGCAGGTGGCGAGCAAGGGCGACGAGTTGCTCAAGGACAATGTCTGGGTACTGATCTTCCCTGAAGGCACCCGCGTGCCTTACGGCCAGATCGGCAAGTTTTCCCGCAGCGGCAGCGCCCTGGCGGTGAATGCCGACCTGCCGGTGCTGCCGGTGGCCCACAACGCGGGCAAGTTCTGGCCGAAGACCGGCTGGGCCAAGCGCCCCGGCACCATCACCGTGACCATCGGCGCGCCGATGTATGCCGAAGGCAGCGGCCCGCGGGCCATCGCCGAGCTCAATGACCGGGTGGCGGCCTGGAATGAACAGGCTCAACGGGATATGGGCTCATTGCCACCATTGGCCACTTCTACGGATAAGGTTGCTGTATGAGCTTCTGTGGATAACCTGTGTACGACTTTTCCTACAAGGCTTGAAATCTAATTATAAATAACTGATTTATATATATATTTCCCAAGCTCATAAAATGTGGAAAAACGTGCATAAGTTTTTCAGCAGACAAAAAAACCGGCCTTGGAGCCGGTTTTTTTCACCTGGGATATTCCCGGCCCTTCATTCCTCCAGCAAAGGCAGTTCGAGGATGAAGCAAGAGCCCCGACCCACCACGCTCTGGCAACTGATACGGCCCTGATGCCGGTCCACCACCGCCTTGACCATGGACAAGCCCAGGCCCAGGCCATCAATGCCCTTGGCCGAAGCAAAACGCTGGTACTGGCCGAACAGCTGGGGCAGATCCGCGGCATCGATACCCCGGCCTTCATCGCTGATCTCGCAGCGCAGCCAGCCTGAGGTACAACTGACCCGCACACTCACCCTGGACTCCACCGGGCTGTACTTGATGGCGTTTTCCAGCAGGTTGAACAGCGCCCGGGTCAGTAGCGACTGGTCCGCCAGCACCAGGCCTTCGGCCTCGTCGTCTAGGTCATGCTCCAGGTGAATGTCCTTCAACTGGGCCAGGGTCGTGGCCTGATCGAAGGCGTCCAGCACCAGCATGGCGAACATGCTCGGTTCGAACTGGTAGGCCTCCGACTCGGCCTTGGCCAACTGCACGAAGGCCTCGGTCAGAGCCAGGGCCCGGCGTACCTGCTGCTCGATCTGGCCGTACACCTGCCGGGGCGTCGCCGGCTGATGGCGCTGCACATCCAGCAAGGCCAGGATCGCCGAATGGGGCGCGCGCAGATCATGGGACAGAAAGCGCAACAGCACGCTGCGTTGCTGTTCGGCGTCGCGCTCGACGCTGAGGTCGGTGAGGCTCAGCAGCCAGCCAATGGCGGTATCGCTGTCCACCGGCAGCAGCGGCGCCAGTTCCATGCGCAGGCTGCGCTGCTGAACATCACGGAACTCCACCGCCGGCAGTTGTTCCAGCCGGGGGTACAAGGCCGGTTCCGTCAGGCCCGGGTAACCCAGGGCAGCCAACTGGGCAATCAGCCCTTCACCCACCAGGGAATGGGCAAACACTTCCCGTGCATTGCGGTTGGCCAGCAGGATCTTGCCGTCGGGGTCGCTGATCAGGGTCGCCACCGGCAGGTACTCCAGGCCATCGGCGATAAAACGCCGGGTGTCCCGGGTGCGGCTCAGGGCCTGCTCCAGAGCGACGATCTGCCCCTGCAGCACATCCCCGGCCGGGGCCTGGCTGCGCCGGCGTTCCGGCAACACCTTGGGCTCGCTGTCCAGGCGCGCCAGTTCCCAGCCGAAGTAGTCCAGGATCACGCTCAGCCGGCGCCAGTTCCAGATCAGGTAGGCCAGCAGCATGCCCAGCAAGCTGGCCACCGGCGACCACCAGTAGCCCAGCCGCAGCATCAATACCGAGCCCGCCAGGCCCAGCCCCATGCAACCCAGGGTTATCCACAGCGCGTGGCGCGGCCGCCACAGCAACAGGCCCAGCAACACAGCGGTCAGGGCCATGGACAGCAGCATCCCCGACCACTGGCCCAGGGCAACCACGCTGCGATGCTGGAGCAGGCCGTTGAGCAGGTTGGCCTGGATCTCCACCCCCGGGGTGGTGCCCTGGCTGCCGGATTGCGGGGTCACGTAGCGGTCCCCCAGCCCCGGGGCCGTGGAGCCCACCAGGATCAGCCGGTCGCGCAGCAGCTCCGGCGGCACTTCGCCCCGCAGCACGCTGACATAGGGCACGCTGGGAAAGCCGGCGTCGGCGCTGATAAAGGGAATGCGCACCGGGTTGGACCGCAGCCACCCCTGGGCCACGCGAGGTTTGCCGGGCCCGGGCATATGGGGGAATGCCGGCTCGGCTTCGGTCAGTTGGTACAGCAGCCACGTCAGTTGCGCCCGGGGAGCCAGCACCGGGCCTTCGCGCAGGTAGACGCTGCGCACCGTGCCATCGGCATCCGCTTCGGCATTGATATGGCCCAGGCCGCGGGCGCAATTGCGCAGCAGCGGCACCGGCGGGATTTCCTCAATGTCCTGGCCATAGCGGGCAACGCCCTGGCGCAGCACCGGCAGGAACACATTGCCGGCCCGGCACAGGGCGGCAGCCAGGCGGGTGTCGTTTTCCACCGTGCTGCCGGGTTCACTGAGGATCACATCGAACAGCACCCCTTTGGCCTCGGCCGCGCTCAGCCGGTCCAGCAGTTGGCCATGAATGGCCCGCGGCCAGGGCCAGCGCCCCAGTTGCTGCAAGCTGTAGTCGTCGATGGTCACCAGCAGGATGCGCGGGTCCACCGGTAGCGGGGTGAAGCGCCGCAGGTTGTCGTAGAACAGATTGTTCAGGGCCAGGCCGTGGCTCAGGGACAACACCGCAGTCAGCGGCAGAAGAATCAGGCTGACCCACAGCCACTCCCGCACCAGCCCGCGGAACAGGCGCTGAGCCTGGGTCGGTTCACGGCCTTCGGCCCGACGGCGCCATACGCTCATGGACGGCCCACCGGGGCGTTATTCAACACGGGTGGTCCTGGGGTAATAAAAGATGTCATAGACCCCGGTTTCGCCTTCCAGGCCGTGCTCATCGAACGCCGAAAGACGCACGTGATAAAAAAATGCCTGCAAGCCGGTGAAGTTGACCTGCGGGGTGCTGGAGAACTGCTCCTGCTTGATGTTCAGGAAGTCCTTGTCGGTGGCGACCTGGGCCCGGTAGCGGCTGGCCCCGGGCAAAGGTTGCAGGATCAGTTGCCAGACGGGCAGGGCACCGGTCTGTCCGGCCTGCCCCAGCAGCCTCGGCGCGGCCAGCAGTTCCACCGGCTTGAGCTCGCCCTGTTTCTGGATCCGCAGCCCCTGGCGCGCCATGACCTGGACTTCACCCGGCACCGGGCCTGCCGGTTTATCCACAGGGCGCTGACGCGTACGCCGCGGTGCCGGCTGCGGCGCGTCCTCTTCGCGATTCACCGCCACCTGGCCATTGAGCACCTCCACCAGGGATTGCTGATCGTCATTGCGTACCCGGAAGTGAGTACCGCGAACCCCCAGCACGCCCACCGGCGTAACGATCTGGAAACGGTCGTGATCACTGGTGCGCTTGATCACGTAGGACTCGATCTGGCCCTGCTCCAGCACAACCTGAGGGATGGCGTACTGGTTATTGAGTTGCAGGGTGACCTGGGAACTGGAAGGCAGCACCACCCGCGAACCGTCTCCCAGGGACAGGCTGACGAAGGCCGACGGCGAGGTCCTGACCCCTTCCTTCTCATCGATGCTCATGCCTTCCTGCAGGAGCACCTCGCGTCCCTTGGCGTCCAGTTTCCAGGCTTCGCCGGTCAGGTGTTCCACCGTCGCCGGCAGGGGCTGGCCACGGCACTGCTGGTTGTCATCGATATAGGGCAGCCGTGGCGCAGCCGCCTGTGCCGCACACAACGGCAGAATCAACCCGGCCAACAGCAGGGCGACACGCGCGACCTGAGGCCGGCCGGTGGACGGAAAAGGGCAGAGGTCATTCATGGATGTGCTTAGAGCCTTTGGGAAAACCGCGGCGAAATCCTACGCACCATACCTGAGGCAGATCGTTGGCAGAAAGCCGAACGCTGCGGGATGTCGCCCAAAGACAGGAACCCGGTCGGGCGAGGGCGGAAACAGGACAGGGCGAGAAGAAAGTGACACGTCCCTGTGTCGGAACCGGAGCGACAGGTCGCCCGGCCCAAAGTCCTGAGGAGGCACTCCCTGTATTCCCCTTCAACGACGCACGCGAGCGCGCGTTGTCCCGCCAGCCTGGCGGTTGACACTCCCTGTGTCGGAGCACTTCCAGGTGCCCCCGTGTGCCACTCAGCGGGAAGCAATGTAACGCTGGCCGCAAAGCTGCGACGGATTTGCAATATTTGTTCAGAATCATTGCCTCGGCCTCTAGAACACCCAGCGCGGGGCCGGTGGCTGCAGGTTCGTGGGTAGCGCTGTCCGACCGATCACGGACTCGGCGTCCAGGGTCAGGTTGGAGTCACTGCCAGCGGGCAGGGCAGACGCCGGGTATTGCCCGATGCCGGAGGGCTGACAGCAGCCCGCTGTGGACGCTGGCACGGTACAGGCACTGATTCCCAGATAAGCCGCCAGCATCAAACTGAGAAGACGCACCGGATCATCGCCGCTGAATATTCTGACAAGCGCGACCTGGCCTTTCCTGAGCAGGTTCCCCATGGTTCTTTTCCTTGTTTGTACGAGCCGGTATCGTGCTGCTCAATAGCCCGACGGCCCGTGCTCCGGGCGCCTTACCGGCTATTTGATATCAGCGTACCGAGGGACCCGGGGCTCAAGAGCAATTCGCCACAATTGTTCAGATTCAGGCCAGGTGCCTAAACTTCCCCTCAGTCCGAGCCCGGCAGCCACGGCCTCGGGCGCTCTTGGAACCATAAGGAACTGCCTCGCATGCGTGTCGCGATACTGGATGACGAACCTGCGGAACTGGCGCGGGTGGAACAGACACTGCGAGAGATTCCCGGCCCCGGCGAACAGCCCTGGACCTTGCACAGCTTCGAGCGCGGAGAAGACCTGCTGCGCCAGTTGCGCCGGGAAACCTTCGACCTGCTGATCCTCGACTGGCAAGTGCCGGACCTCAGCGGCCTGTCCCTGTTGCGCTGGACCCGGGAACACATGGATTCGCCGCCCGCGGCCATCATGCTCACCAGCCGCGATGCCGAGAGCGATATCGTCCAGGCCCTGAACACCGGTGCCGACGACTACCTGAGCAAGCCGTTTCGCCCCAACGAACTCAAGGCACGGGTCAACGCGGTACTGCGCCGCCATGGCTTGCAGCGCAACCACAGCGAAGAAGTGCAGAGTTTCAACGACCTGAGCTTCGATGATGCGGAACTGACCGTCACCCGCGCCGGCGCTCCCATCAGCCTTACCGAGCGCGAGTACCGCCTGGCTCGCTGCCTGTTCGCCAACCTGGGCCGGCCGCTGTCCCGGGAATACCTGTACGAACGGTTCTGGACCCATGAGGAAATCGTTTCCTCACGGCCCCTGGATACCCACATCTACCGCTTGCGCAACAAACTCGGGCTGACCGCGGATCGCGGCTGGCAACTGTTGACGATCTACGGCTATGGCTACCGCCTGGAAAGTGTCGCGTCGCCTGAAGAACAGGGCAGCTGACTGCTTGCCTTCAAAAGCGGCTTGATATCATTCCGAGTCCCGCCAGACATCTTCATAGCCGGCGCGGTCGATGATGAAACGCGTCCCGCTCGGCAGGTAAAGGTAATCGATAACCTCCGGCAACAGCTCGAGCAAATGCTCGGTGCACAGAGGCTGGTAGAAATCCACCGCAGTGGAATGTTCGCCGCAGTGGATAAACCAACTGACCGTGCCGTTTTCCGGCAACTCGACCCGGGTGCCATAGATGGGCGATTGCGCAAGCGAGCCTATGGCCAGCGCAATCATCGGCTCCGGGGCCTGGGGAGCAAGGTCGTAGCGTTCACAGATAAGCTGCTGTCTTTCGTTCATAGGGCCAGCCACCAATCGAGCAAGGTCTCGTCATCGGTGTCATCGAGGTTTTTATAGATGTTGGCGTAGTACCACTCGCTGCCCGTGGTCTCGCGAAAGCGGTTGAAGAACAGGGCGATGTTGTCCATGCCGTTTCGCGCCGGCACCGACAATGTCAGATTGCCCTTGTAGCGCCCGTCGAGCATGCCACCCAATTCGCTCGCCACATCCGCCGCCAGGGCCATGATGTGTTCTTCAGGGATGTGATCCGAATAGATATGGATGCAGAAGTTGCCGCCACGCTTGAGCACCACGGCGGGGGCCTGCGGATCCTTGATCGAGATGATGTCGCCCTTGGCCAGGTTCAGCGCCAGCCCTGGTGAATAGAGAATCTCGTAACTGTCCTCATCAATGCGCCGGACATGCAGCGGCTCATAGACCGGGCCACGGCTGTTCTGCCCCGCAACAACCCGAATCGATATTTCCTGGTGTTCATCATCCATAACCCATTTCCGTGCGATTGCTGTTTCTACAAAGGGTGAAATGAGCCGAACCGGCCCAGCCGCGTAGCGGGGTCAACTGATCGATAAACACATCTCGAACGCGCCTGTTCGATGGCCGGATCGTCTCTCAGCTCAGGTGCCAGCACAGCACCTAGTGATCCCTCCAGGTGACGCACTCAAGTGAGGCCAGTGAAGAGCACTCGCTCAGGCGCGCAGGCTCGATGGCCTCGTGCTGTAAACAGGCATCTTCATAGGCGACATGTTGGTCGTCGGTGATGGAGGCCAGGTATTGGTCGATTGCGCAAAAACTGACCTCGGGCACGATATCCACAGTGAACAGCGACAGGCCCCGGGTAACCGTACAGCTGGCGCCGAGGCTGCGCAGGTGCTGCACAATCCCCGAGCGCTCTGACTCGCGCTCGGCAAAAACCCGCAGCGTCGAGTGGCCGGATTGCCGCACCACGCCGGTAGCGATCCGCTCATGGGCCTCAGCGCGAGTCAGCACCCAGTCCCCCTTGCTCACGCCATAGAGATAGTAGGGCGTGTTATCCAACTGGTAGACATCTGCCCCCCGTTGAATGCCCCACATCGACTCATACTCCACCGGTGGATAACCGTCGGCGTCGACGGTGAGCTTGAAAATGATCTTGTGAAACTGTGCTGTCGAGGTATCCATTCCATCTCACCGAGGCGCCGCCATGGGCCTCATAAACTGCACGTAAAAGAAGTTTTCCTCGAAGGAAAATATGACCTCCGCACGGCCCCCGAAGGGGAAGCGTGCTTCATCGAATAGGTGGCTGCTTGTACCTGCCAAGGTCAACGTCCTTATTGTCCAGTTAACCTTCCACTTCCCAGGCCAGATCGGGATCAGCCGAGCCATAGGCCGAGAAATAAGCCAGGGCCTGTCTCGCTCGCTCTTTAGCCACACACTGATAGCGAGGGTAACTACCGGACTGGCCGCCCGCGACCAACTCAACCCGCTGATCATCAGGGGTGTCTGCGCTGAGCAGGGTCTGCAACGACTGGTCGACGTCCTGGGCGATAAAGACCACATACTGATCGGCCGCACCGCCCCCGATATGCATCAGGGTCTGATCACTGAAGAAAAAAACCGTCGAGCTGAAAGCCTTTCCGTCCAGGCGGTTGAACGCGGACAACACCTGCATCGAGTCGGGGTTTAACCACTCATGGGTGTGACAACGATTACCGGCATATTCATCTTCAACAATTTTCTTGAGCATTTGCCATGACTGCCTTGTCCGGATAAAAACGTAAATCGTTATGGATGAGGGATTGAACAATCTGCCAATAAAAAAGGCCAACGCAAGCGTCGGCCTTTTTATTTTCAGCTGTGTCGCTGGATCAGAAGTCCAGGTTGGACACCGCCAGGGCGTTGCTTTCGATGAAGTCGCGACGAGGCTCGACCGCATCACCCATCAGGGTGTTGAAGATCTGGTCGGCGCCGATGGCGTCTTCAATGGTCACCTTGAGCATGCGGCGCATGCTTGGGTCCATGGTGGTTTCCCACAGCTGGTCAGGGTTCATCTCGCCCAGACCTTTGTATCGCTGGATGGTGTGGCGCTTGGTGCTTTCCGCCATCAGCCAGTCCAGGGCCTCCTTGAACTCGGTGACGGCTTTCTTGCGTTCGCCGCGCTGAACATACGCGCCTTCGTCCAGCAGGGTGCTCAGTTGAGCGCCGAGGGAGACGACGGTCTTGTAGTCGTTGCTGCCAAAGAAGTCGCGGTTGAAGGTGACGTAGTTGGACAGGCCGTGGGAGATCAGCTCGACCTCTGGCAGCCACACATTGCGTTCACGGTCTTCGCGCAGGCTGGCCTTGTAGACCAGGCCGGACTTCTCGGAAGTGCGCAGGCGGGCGTCGTACTTGGCCAGCCAATCCTGCATGGCGGCGTGGTCGGACAGTTGCTCCATGGTCACGGCCGGCAGGTAGATGAAGTGCTCGGTCAGCTCCTGCGGGTACAGGCGCGACAGGCGCTTGAGGGTCTTCATCACCATGCGGAAGTCGTTGACCAGGCGCTCCAGCGCCTCGCCGGAGATCCCGGGGGCTTCTTCGTTCAAGTGCAGGCTGGCATCTTCCAGAGCCGACTGGGTCATGTAGTCTTCCATGGCGTCGTCGTCTTTGATGTATTGCTCTTGCTTGCCTTTCTTGACCTTGTACAGCGGCGGCTGGGCGATGTAGATGTAGCCGCGCTCGATCAGCTCCGGCAACTGACGGAAGAAGAAGGTCAGCAGCAGGGTACGGATGTGCGAACCGTCAACGTCAGCATCGGTCATGATGATGATGTTGTGATAACGCAGCTTGTCGATGTTGTACTCTTCACGGCCGATGCCGCAGCCCAGCGCGGTGATCAGGGTGCCCACCTCTTGCGAGGAGATCATCTTGTCGAAGCGTGCCTTCTCGACGTTGAGGATCTTGCCCTTGAGCGGCAGGATCGCCTGGGTCTTGCGGTTGCGGCCCTGCTTGGCGGAACCGCCAGCAGAGTCACCTTCCACCAGGTAGAGTTCGGACAGGGCCGGATCCTTTTCCTGGCAGTCCGCCAGTTTGCCCGGCAGGCCGGCGATATCCAGCGCGCCTTTGCGACGGGTCATTTCACGGGCTTTACGCGCCGCTTCACGAGCGCGGGCAGCGTCGATCATCTTGCCCACCACCAACTTGGCTTCGTTGGGGTTTTCCAGCAGGAAGTCGGAGAAGTACTTGCCCATCTCCTGTTCGACCGCGGTCTTCACTTCGGAAGAAACCAGCTTGTCCTTGGTCTGGGAGCTGAACTTCGGATCCGGCACCTTCACCGAGATGATCGCGGTCAGGCCTTCACGAGCGTCGTCACCAGTGGTGGCGACCTTGTGTTTCTTGGCCAGGCCTTCCTGCTCGATGTAGTTGTTCAGGTTACGGGTCAGGGCCGAACGGAAGCCCACCAGGTGGGTACCGCCGTCGCGCTGAGGAATGTTGTTGGTGAAGCACAACAGGTTCTCGTTGAAGCTGTCGTTCCACTGCAAGGCGATTTCCACGCCGATGCCGTCTTCACGCTGGATGTTGAAGTGGAACACCTGGTTGACCGCAGTCTTGTTGGTGTTCAGGTATTCAACGAATGCCCGCAGGCCGCCTTCGTACTTGAACAGCTCTTCCTTGCCGCTGCGCTCGTCCTTGAGGACGATGCCGACACCGGAGTTGAGGAAGGACAGTTCACGGATCCGCTTGGCCAGGACGTCCCAGCTGAAGTGGATGTTCTTGAAGGTTTCAGCCGAAGGCTTGAAGTGGATCTGGGTACCGGTGGTTTCGCTGTCACCAACGATTTTCATCCGCTCTTGCGGAACACCGTGGACATAGGTCTGTTCCCAGATCTTGCCGCTACGGCGCACGGTGAGGATCAGCTCCTCGGACAGGGCGTTCACTACCGATACACCTACGCCGTGCAGACCGCCGGAGACCTTGTAGGAGTTGTCGTCGAACTTACCGCCGGCGTGGAGCACGGTCATGATGACCTCTGCCGCGGAGACGCCTTCTTCTTTATGCACATCGACCGGGATGCCGCGACCGTTGTCGCGCACGGTGATGGATTCATCCGGATGGATGATGATGCTGATGTCGTCGCAATGACCGGCCAGCGCTTCGTCGATGGAGTTATCGACCACCTCGAACACCATGTGGTGCAGACCGCTGCCGTCATCGGTGTCGCCAATGTACATACCGGGACGTTTGCGTACGGCATCCAAACCTTTCAGCACCTTGATGCTGGTCGAGTCGTACGTATTTTCTTCGCTCATGCCTTCACTCCCGATGGTCGTGGGTCTGGGTGATACGGCCTTGTTCCACGTGGAACAAAGCGACTGGCGTTTCCGTCTGCCAGCCTTCCCTCAATAATTCGTGGTCTACACAGGTGATAAACACCTGGCAGCGTAAGTCTTCCAACAAGCGACAAAGTGCGCGGCGGTGCTGCTCGTCCAGCTCGGACGGCAAGTCATCCACCAGATAAATACACTGACCGCGGCGGGCCTGGCTCACCAGATGCCCCTGGGCAATGCGCAAGGCACAGACCACCAACTTCTGCTGGCCACGGGACAAGATGTCCGCGGCGTTGTGTCCGCCTAAGCGCAGACGCAAATCAGCACGTTGTGGGCCGGCCTGGGTATGACCCATTTGCTGGTCACGGTGGAGGGCGGTCGCGAGCACTTCACTGAGCTCCCGGTCCTTGTCCCAACCACGGTAATAGCTAAGCGTCAGGCCCTCGAGCTGCAACAGTTCGCCCAAGGTCCGCTCAAAGACTGGTTTCAAGGCTTTGATATAAGCGCGGCGGTATTCATCGATTTCAGCGCTGGCCTGACACAGTTCCCGGTCCCAGGCCGCTTGCGAAGCGGCGTCAAGTGTACCATGCCGCAGCCATGAGTTCCGCTGCCGCAGGGCCTTCTGCAAGCGCTGCCAGGTGGACATGAAGCGTGGTTCCACATGGAACACTCCCCAATCCAGGAATTGCCGACGGATCTTCGGTGCGCCCTCCAGCAGGCGGAAGCTGTCCGGGTTGATCAACTGCAGCGGCAGAATCTCGGCCAACTGCGCCGCGCTGCGGGCATTCTGACCGTCGATGCGGATCTGGAATTCCCCCTGGCGATCACGGGATATCCCCAGGCTGCTATGGCCGCCCTGGGCCAACTCCACCTGGCCGAACACCGTGCAGGCCAGCTGCTCGTACTGGATCACCGGCAGCAGGCGGGCACTGCGGAACGAGCGGGCAAGCCCCAGCAGGTGGATGGCTTCCAGCACGCTGGTTTTGCCACTGCCGTTGGCGCCGTAGAGAAGGTTGATGCGGGGGGAGGGGGAGAAGGTCACCGGGTGCAGATTGCGCACCGCGGTGACCGAGACGCGACTGAGGGACATCTAGCTTCTGCTGAGCATGATTACAGGCGCATCGGCATGACAACGTAAGCCGAGTCGTCGTTGTCGGATTCCTGCACCAGCGCACTGCTGTTGGAATCGGACAGGATCAGGCGAACCTGTTCGGTGGTCATCACGCCCAGAACGTCCAGCAGGTAGCTGACGTTGAAGCCGATTTCCAGGGAACCGCCGTTGTATTCCACGCCCACTTCTTCTTCCGCTTCTTCCTGCTCCGGGTTGTTGGCCTGGATCTTCAGCTGACCATTGGCCAGTTGCAGACGGATGCCGCGGTACTTCTCGTTGGACAGGATCGCGGTACGGCTGAAGGCTTCGCGCAGCGCCTGGCGATCACCCAGTACCAGCTTGTCACCGCCTTTGGGCAGCACGCGCTCGTAGTCTGGGAACTTGCCGTCCACCAGCTTGGAGGTGAAGGTGAATTCGCCGGTGGTGGCACGAATGTGGTGCTGGCCCAGGACAATGCTGACGTTGCCATCGGGCTCGGTGAGCAGGCGCGCCAGTTCCAGGATGCCTTTGCGCGGCACGATCACCTGGTGGCGATCCGGCTGGCCGATGTCCGCCTGCATCGAGCACATGGCCAGACGGTGACCGTCGGTGGCCACGGCGCGGATGATCCCGGCGGACACTTCCAGCAGCATGCCATTGAGGTAGTAGCGCACATCCTGCTGGGCCATGGCGAAGCTGGTGCGTTCGATCAGGCGGCGCAGTCGGCTCTGCTCCAGCTGGCAGGTCAACGAGCCCGGGCCTTCTTCCACAGTCGGGAAGTCGTTGGCCGGCAGGGTCGACAGGGTGAAGCGGCTACGCCCGGCCTTCACCACCAGCTTCTGCTCGTCGACCTTGATGTCGATCAGGGCATCGTTGGGCAGGCTCTTGCAGATGTCCATCAGCTTGCGCGCGGGAACGGTGATTTCCCCCGGCTCGGCTGGCTCTTCAAGTTGCACACGACCGACCAGCTCGACTTCCAGGTCGGTACCGGTCAGCGAAAGTTGCTGGCCTTCGACAACCAGCAGCACGTTGGAAAGCACCGGCAAGGTCTGGCGGCGTTCGACGACGCCGGCGACCAGTTGCAGGGGTTTCAACAGGGCTTCGCGTTGAATGGTGAAATGCATGGTCTAGTCCCTTGCCTTAATAAGCTGCGTTGGAGTCATCAAGTGGTCAGAGTACGCAGCAGGTTCTTGTAGTCCTCGCGGATGTCCGCGTCGGATTCCTTAAGTTCATTGATCTTGCGGCAGGCGTGCAGAACCGTGGTGTGGTCGCGACCGCCGAACACATCGCCGATTTCCGGCAGGCTGTGGTTGGTCAGTTCCTTGGACAGGGCCATGGCCACCTGACGCGGGCGGGCCACCGAACGGGAACGCCGCTTGGACAGCAGATCGGAAATCTTGATCTTGTAGTACTCGGCGACGGTGCGCTGGATGTTATCCACAGACACCAGCTTGTCCTGCAGCGCCAGCAGGTCCTTCAAGGATTCGCGAATCAGCTCGATGGTGATATCGCGGCCCATGAAGTGCGAATGGGCGATGACCCGTTTCAGGGCACCTTCCAGTTCACGGACGTTGGAGCGAATGCGCTGGGCAATGAAGAACGCTGCATCATGAGGCAGCTCGACCTTGGCCTGGTCGGCCTTCTTCATCAGGATCGCCACCCGGGTTTCCAGCTCAGGCGGTTCGACGGCCACCGTCAGGCCCCAGCCGAAGCGCGACTTGAGACGCTCTTCCAGGCCTTCGATCTCCTTCGGGTAGCGGTCACTGGTGAGAATCACCTGCTGGCCGCCTTCGAGGAGGGCGTTGAAGGTGTGGAAAAACTCTTCCTGGGAACGCTCCTTGCGGGCGAAGAATTGAATGTCATCGATCAGCAGCGCATCGACCGAACGGTAGAAACGCTTGAATTCGTTGATGGCGTTGAGCTGCAACGCCTTGACCATGTCCGCCACGAAGCGCTCGGAATGCAGGTACACGACCTTGGCATTCGGGTTCTTCTTTAATAGGTGGTTACCCACAGCGTGCATCAAGTGGGTCTTACCCAGGCCGACGCCGCCATAAAGGAACAGCGGGTTGTAGCCATGCTTGGGGTTGTCCGCCACCTGCCAGGCCGCTGCGCGGGCCAGCTGGTTGGATTTACCCTCGACGAAATTCTCAAAGGTGAAAGTGCGGTTCAGGTAGCTGGTGTGCTTGAGCGCGCCTTCTACCTGGACGGTACGCTGTTCGGCGCGTACCGGTGCCTGCTGCGAGCTGGCGCCCGCCATCGGGTCGAAGCTGTCACGAGAGGGTTCTTCGCTGACTTCGGCAGCCTTCTGTGCGGCGGCTTTCTTGGCCGGGGCAGAAGTGGGTGCCGGAGCGGGCGCGGGAGCAGCAGCCGGGGCAGCATTGGCTGCAGCTGCTTGCAGGGCTTGCGAAGCGGCAGCGGCCAGTGGCGCGTTAGGTGCGGCGCGAGGCGCCGAACTGCGTTTGCTGCCTATTAATAAGGAAAGGACCGGTGCCATGCCGTTGCCGTGTTCATCCAGCAGCTCGAGCACGCGCCCCAGGTACTTTTCATTGACCCAATCGAGAACAAAACGATTCGGTGCGTATACACGCAACTCGTCGCCTTCGGCTTCGACCTGTAGCGGACGGATCCAAGTGTTGAATTGCTGGGCAGGCAGCTCATCACGCAGAAGCTCCACGCACTGCTGCCAAAGTTCCACTGACACGGATATCCCCTAAGTTGAAAGCCGGTGAGGCAAAAACAAGCGGCCATTGTAGCGATCAGCCGCCCACTTATCCACATGTAGCGTGTCCTCAGGACACTAA